>NZ_VTXJ01000022.1:0-97167 GCF_013114525.1 Vibrio sp. T3Y01
ATCATTTTGATTCCGAAGAATCTGTTTTATCTAACGATAAAACGTTTTGATATTCATCAACGAGTGCCCACACAGATTGATAGGTTTAAATTGTTAAAGAGCTTTGCTTCTCAAAACTTTCTTTTTAAAAAGAAACCCTTGAAAGCGGACGTGAATTCTAGCGATTTAATCTTAAGTGTCAAACACTTTTTAAAATTAATTTCTTTCGAACTTTCCGTCTTACTGATTACTGCTGAAGCCTTGTGGCGTCTGCCGTGTCAGTGAGGCGGCATTATAGAGATCATCGAAAACATGGCAACCCCTTTTTTGATAAAAATTCAAAAAACCTTCTTAAGTGGCTACTTTTGCGTCAAAAGGCTCTTTCCTCGTTCAAAGCTCATACAATAATGGGCATATTACTTAAAACTTTGCGATTAGATCTTTCGAAAAAGCCTCTATATTTAGTTCAATACTCCATCTCTCGCTCAATTCTAAGATCTTATCTAGCGATTGCTGAACTGTTTTTATCGTCAATGTGTTGTTGTCTAGGTCGTATACCTGTTTTTGCGTGGTGTAATAGAAGTAAAGGATGGTCAGCGCGTCTCGGTCGCCTTGTTCAGCTTTGGGTTGAATACGCTTGAGCTTACGATAGATTTGATTATGGATTTGTTTAAGGTTCCATACATAAAGCGCTTCTTTGAAGTAATCATGCCCTTTCACACGATTCGCGATAAATGCATTCAATGCAACAGATAAGATCACACCTAATACGTTCAAGTGGAAATTACCTGTCGATTCACCCGCGATTGATTGCCCTGAACCGAATAGTTCAATCAGTATGGTTCCGAATACAATGGCGAACACGGCGAGTGAACCAACCAATGAAACCAATAACAGGTTCATCTTCTTTCTATATTCTTCTTTATTGATCTTCTGTAACTTCATTGAGTACTTCCTTTTGCAAGCTACCTAATAATTTGCACATACTATCTACGTTAACATTGGGTCGCTTCAACCTTAACCATCTTGTAATGTGGTCATTATCTATTTAATAAGCAGAGTTCTTCTGGTTGTCACTATACGCAACTCTATTTGACTTCATTAATAGAAAAGAGTTACATACCGCCACAATTTTGGTTATTCATCAATTCATGTTGATAAGGCCGTTTCGTTTTATCACATACTGACAAGGTACATTCCATGCGTTCATTCGTATTACGCGCTCGCGCAGCCCCTACAGAGAGCAAACTTATCTTAGAAGGTGTTGGGCAAGATGCTCATACTGAGATTCTGGCTCATACTCTGATGAACACGATCTTCGTTGCTCAATCTCACCGTGAGAATGTCACCGTGCACCTTGTATTAGAAAGTACTAAAGACTTTTCACGTACGATTACATTCGATTCAAACGAGATCACCAACATTGGTGGCTTCCACGAGTCTGCATTGTTATCAGCGGTAGTAAGAGCGGTTGACGCTTCTCAAGGTATGACTAAAGAACAGACGCGTCAGGTTGAGCCGGGCATCACTGTTCGTACTATGAGTTTTGAAAAGCTGGTTAAAGAGCTAGCTGAAGACCACCAGCTGTACATGATGGATAAGAAAGGTGACTTTATCCGTGATGCAGAGATTGCTGAAAACCCATGTTTCCTTCTCACTGACCACATCCCTATGCCGAAGAAGAGCTACAACAGCTTAAAGCGTCTGGGAACAGAGAAAATCAGTTTAGGTCCAAACATGTTGTTCGCTTCTCAGTGTGTCGTGTTGATCAACAATGAGCTTGATATTCGCGGTTTCTAAACCACCGGAATGCTAAAAAAATGGAGCGTTCATAGCTCCATTTTACTATTCAAACTAGTTACTGTCGTGACTAAAAACGAGCTTCAACAGTCATCCCTTCAACCCAATACTCTTCTGGCGGTGCTGTAATAAAGTCCAATACAACTTTCAAATACGCAGGCTGACCTTCAAACGGGCTTACTAACTGGCTTGGTAATTTACTCACAACTTCCACCGAATCGGACACTTCAGCCTCAAAAGAGCTACCGTTAGGAAACTTTACCAACACATTTGCTCCTTTTACCGCGTCTTCTAAATATTTAGGGTCTAAGTAAGCCACGATATGAGGAACGTTATTTTGGGCTATTGTCACTAGCTCATCGCCTTCAAAAACACGCTGCCCCTCGACAACATGTATATCAACAACACGTCCTGCATATGGCGACTTTATTGAAAGCTCTTGCTCTTCAACACGCTTGAGCGCAAGGTCTTTCATTAATGATCGTCTAGCCATACTTACAGGCCCTGCCAACTTTCGCTCCTTTTCGGCCAATTTAGCATTGTGATAATCAAGCTTTTGTTGGTTCAGTTGATTATTTAGCGAATTACCCATCCCTACAATGCTCGCATAGTCAACATCAGATACTTGACCTTTTTTACGATATTCTTCATAGCGTTTCTGAATCTGCTGTACTTTAATTAGATTCCGACGTGTTTCTGCCATACCATTCAAGTGTAATGCTTCCATTTCGCTTGATAAATCATCATTTAGTCCCAAAAGTTCCGCATGTATAAACTCAATCTGTGCTTCAATTTCCAAATTCGTCAATTGAATTGCAGTCTGTGCTCGATCCACTTGAGTTCCGTCTTCTATCGGAATCGGCCCAACAATGCCTGCAACCTTAGCAGTTAGAGTAACTGGATATGATGTAACAATAGCCGGAGCAATCACGAGAAAGTTTGTCTTCAAGAAAAAATAAGCCACGAATAAAAGCGGACTTATTACCAAGCTCAATATCAAATACCAACGAAAGCGATAGCCCCCTCTTTTGGCTTGTCCGTAAGCAACCTTTACACCGTCATCCGATTGAGGCTTGTTTTTTTTATCCAGATGAAACTTTACTTTCATTGCTAAAACCTTTTGCCTTTTTTCAATACCCACCAAGGAGCCATACTCGACTCTTCGTGACTTCTTCTAAATAATTCATTAATCATGGAGAACGCAGTAATCAAGCGCATAAAAAACTGATAAAAAGGATACAGGGGTAGCCATTTAGCCATTCTAAGATCCTCTTTCTCCCTTTCAGAAACTAAACCAATGTAAACAGTAAAAAATAGAATTACGGTAAACAAATACACGCAATAAATTAGAATCATCAATGCAGTAATAAAATCAATTGAGTAGACCAAAAATATATAGAACATGAATACTGATACTAGAATCGGCAGCAATACATTTTGCAAGACACCATAAACGAGAGTGAAGATGAAGTTCCCCCAACCCAATAAACGGGGAGTTAGTCCTTCATTGTGTTTCCTCAAAAACAGAAACAATAAATCTCCGTCCCACCTAAGCCTTTGCTGTACCAATCCTTTCAAGGTATGAGGCACATCAGTATGACCGACAGCTCTTGGTGCAAAAGCCAATCTATTATTTGGGTAGCGTTTCTTATATTGCTTAAGCCTCATCGTTAAATCGAGGTCTTCAGCCGTATGCGTATCCCAACCTCCAACTTGTTTTAATACATTTTTTCTAAATGCACCAAAGGCTCCAGAAATATTATTTAGCACTCCCCAATTTGAGAGGCCTGTTTTCCCTGCTTGCATAGACAACATATACTCTAAAGATTGCATACGAGTAAGTAAGTTGTCCTGCCAATTTCTCACACGCAACGCGCCACCCGAAGCAATCACATTCTTGTCAGTAAATTGCTTCATCATTTGCAGTGCCATATCGTTATCAAAAGAAGTATCGCCATCAACATTTATAATAAAATCGCCGGTGGCATTATCTAAACCAGCATTCAACGTTGATACTCTTCCTCCTCTTTGCCACTTGGGTATAACTCGAACATTGCGATTTTTTACTGATTGATGTCTCAGCTCACCTCGAATCGCAGCTTGATAAGTATCTTCATTCTGAGCTGCACCATCAACTACCGCTAACACTTCAATCTTTCCGGGATACAGTTGCTCAACTAGTGTGTCTATCGTAATTCCAATTGCATCCCCTTCGCCATAACAAGTAATAACGAAAGATATGCTCGGGTATTCTGTTATCTCAATATCACTCTCTGAATAAGACCAACGAAATACGCCTGTTAACACGAGTAAAAAAAGTGGCAGTTCAATAATAACCATCATGGGGAACAACATGAGCCATAGCTCTGTATTTTCGAGTAACATCCCCCAAAAATATTGTTGAAGATTGAGACTATTCGACAGCATAAATCTCGCCGACCTTACTCTCTAACCATGCCCCTACGTCCTCTTTAACCATAGGGTCAGGAAGACTCCAAGCGAACACATTCAATGTGAAATCATCGTCTTCAATAAGTAGACAAAGGGCTTCTATTTTTTCACGCAAAACATTGATGTGTTCCATCTTAGCTTTGGGCATAAATACGAAAAGAACATCACTTTTGTACTGACAACAAATATCTGAGTCTCGAAACAAACCGTTAAGGCGTTCAGTAATTTGCTCGATCAATGCAAACATTTTTGCATCACCATTCTTAGATACATATTGAGCTAAATCAGGCAGGTGTAGCCCTAGGAGAAGGTGCTCTTCTTGATGACGGATAGCGATACGATTTACCCAATCAAGGAGATTTGAAAAATACCCACTGTCTACTTTGCCGCGCAACGTAAGTTCCGGTGCAGATAATTTCACTCCGTGACGGAATATATACTCGCCCTGCACACCTAATTTTAATGAATAGATTTTTCTGACAACCAACTGAGCAACATCATTTTTGGCGTCACAACTAAAACAAACAGCCAGAGTCTCTGCTTCAGAAAAGGAATGAGAACAGACGTTACATGAATGAGTCTCCAACGGGCGATCATAATCCACACCGATATGACGAAGTTGAGTTAAACATTTAGGACATTCCAGTTTATGGTTACGTTTAAATTGCCCTTGCTCGGCTACATGACCACAGGTGAAACAATGTAGTGAGACACGCTCGGTAATATCAATGTCTTTACATGAAGGGCACACTTCGATGTAATTCAAGTGAGCGCTAGCACAGTCAGAACATACACGGACTCGGTTGATCAACTCATCATATTCAAACGTATCACGCTTGGTCTCTGACAAAACAAAACGATATGTAGAACTTAACTCTGGATAATATAAGTCGACTAGAGGGTATGAATATATCGATTTCAGAGCAAGGGACCGATGAGGGACCAGTCGTCGATGTTGCTCTAACCCTAACCACCCAATTAAAGGGTCTAAAGCGTCCATCGATTCAGAAACACTGTTCAACGTTCTATTATGTTGGAGCAGTTCTTCTTCAATAGTCTCTTGATTTAAAACTCCATCAGATAAACAAGCTGATAATTCGCTAGTTTCAAAGACATAGATCTTCCAAGACCAAAACTTTCTGCAACGATGAAGTTGACTTAATGCATCATCTTGTACACTGGCTTCTGTATTTATAACAACTACACCACCTAACAACTCTGGTAGTTGGTCAATATCACTTACTTGTTCAATATCAAATCGGTCTTCCGTATCAACGATTGGGGCACCAAGACAGTAAATTTTTAATTTATCTCTCATTCATTAACTCCATAATTTTGACACTTCCACCGTCAAATAAACGTAACATTCTGAATATTAATGAATGCTATTGGATTGATCGACCTTATACAAATACTAGATATCAATGTAAAAACAATCCAATTATTAACTTACGATATAAAATATCGACATCATTGCATTAACAATACAAAAACATAAGTATCAGTGATAACTTTAAAGTTATAGATAAAAAGTACGCTAGAATTGAATAGTGATATATTTCCCAGGCTAATTACATCAACTTTCGGAACTGCGCTTCTCTAACTCATTAAATCTTATAAATTTCTCATATAACATCTATACTGATTCTAATCTCTAATTATTGGTGTTAAAGGCAAAGGATGAGCGTATTAACCGTATTCTTCTGTGGAACAGGATCCAACTCAGAAGATAATAACCATAAAAACTATGTGTCTGGCGAGCTGATATCAACATTGGCGAAGAATACTACAGGGCGAGACATGATTGACTATATCCAGGTAGACGGCGTTGGCAGCGGAAACCAAAACGAATGGTTAAAGCAAGGCAAGGACGATACATACTCTGCGATTAGAGGGACTCTGCAAGGCAAAGGTATCGATAGCAATATGCGCCATGTATTGAACATCATACGCGGTAACCAACAAGACAAGAATGATTACCTCAAACGAGCTAAGGGGTTGCTCAGTGAATCCCGCCCAGAGAAATCTGCTTGGCCTTTTGCAACCAACCGCAAATATCAAGATTGGCTCAAAGATTCAAAAGAGTTAGCCGCAGATCTAAAACACGGTATTGCCGCTCGTCAACAAAACATAGCGATCGAGCGCCAGAGTAAACCGATCAGCCAAGTGAACATTGTTGGATGGAGTCGGGGTGGTGTCAGTTGCTTTGAATTGGCAAGCCGTATGCTCAAAGACCCGGAACTTAGCCATATCCCAGTCAACATTTTTGCTTGCGATCCTGTGCCAGGTGGAATGAACGCTTTCAAGGATTACAAGTCACTTGGTAAAAACGTAAAACAGATCGTTTGCGTATTTGCGGAAGACGAACGTTCTCTAGCATTCAAAGCAAGAATGCCCCGCCTATCTCGCTCAACCCAATATTACACCACCTATATGCCAGGTCGACACGGTACCTTAGTTGGTAATGCCAATACTTCTGGCGGAAGCAAAGGTGCAGGGTTGCTCACAGGCCCTGGCCTCGTCACACGAGACTTTATGGAAAAGGTATTAACAGGATGGGGAACCAAGCTTAAAAGCAGCTCAACACTGAACTTTTCTAGACAGCGTATTATTGAGTTGTACGAACAGATGCGTAGCCACGAAGAATACTTCAATAAAATGCACGGCATGACTTACACCGCGAAGAATCGACTGCTTTGGACAAGCAAAGACCGAATCGGGCAGCAGAGAGAGCGTCGCTTTGGTATTCCAATGTATCGTTTTCAATTTCCCGGTATCACCAACAACTATGGCGATGCAATTAATCGTCACCACTGCGATGTGTTGGCAACCAATGCTTTCGCGACTCAAGGCACCTCTTCTGCACTGCCAAACCCTGTGTGATATTTCGCTGCTACTTTCCTTTAAAAACAAAAAGAGCTCAACAAGGTGAGCTCTTTTTTATTAGCTATATTTTCGTATCGATGGTGTTATCTAAGATTAACCAAAGATGAAGGTGTATAGGTAACCTGCACCAATCGCCATACTTAATATTACGAATAGGAAAGCCGCAATCATCTGATTTTTGAAGATAGACTTAAGCAGAATAACTTCTGTCAAACTTGCGCCCGCACTACCAATGATCAATGCCATTACTGACCCCAAGGCCATACCTTTTTGCACTAGGGCTGCACTCAGTGGAATCACAGCTTCAGCACGGATGTACAGTGGAATACCAATTACTGCTGCGATTGGAATCGCGTACCACTTGCCTTCACCTGCATATTCAGCAATCAAGTCAGTTGGAATGAAGCCATAGATGAATGAACCAATTGCAATACCCATCATCAAGTAAGGGAAAACTTGTTTGAAGTCTTTCCAAGTCGAGAACCAGATTCTCATCCAGCGGCTAGGCTCTTTCTTCTCAACGACTGTTGCTGTCACTGTGCCATCAGCTGAGCAGCATGATACTTCTACTTTCGGCTCTTCTTTCTTAGTACCACAGCATGCACTTTCTTTTGCCATTACTGGTGCAGGTTCACCACATGCGCTTGTAGCACAAGAAGGTTCCGCTTTTGCTGGTGCTGCTTTTTTAGGTGCAGAGTCGCCACAGCTAGTACCGCAACTTGAAGATGACCCCGTTGATTCATACGCTTCTGCTTTCACGTAACGCTCAAAACCTAGTTTTTCCAGTGTGTAACCTGCGACTACTGATACCGTCATTGCCACTAAGAAGTAGAACGCTGCAACTTGCCAGCCGAAGGTAATCACAAACAAACCAATGATCACTGGGTTCAATAGTGGACTACCAAATAGGAACACCATCATTGGACCAAAACCCGCTCGTGCACGCAGCAAACCTTTTAGGAAAGGAATCGTCGAACATGAACAGAAAGGTGTAATCGCCCCCAGTAGTGCGGCAATCACATAGCCCTTACCGTTGCGTGAGCTCAAGATAGATTGAATCTTCTCAGGCGTAAGGAACTCTTGCAGAATCCCAACAATGTAGCTAATTGCCAAGAAAAGGATGATTAGCTCTACTGCTAAGAAAGCAAACATATCAAGCGCGTCTTTTAGCATTGTTAACATTTCATTGCTCATAATTAACTCCAAACAGGATTGAAGGTCGAACTCTATGAGGAAAGTACCCGACCCTTAATTTCGAATATTCTCGAATTATAGAAATAAATAGTTACAGATCAAGATTTATTTCGATAAAAATCGAATTAATTTTCAAATCAACAAACTTTCAATGACTTACGTATTCACTGTTTTTATATTTGAATTCGACAAACATTTCGACTATTATCGAAATTAAATCTTGAGGAGTTAATATGAACTTAGAAGTCGTAGCAAAAGCACTGAAAGAGCTGGGCCACCCTATTCGCCTTAGTATCTATAAAAGTGTCGTTAAAGCTGGCTACCAAGGCATTGCGGTTGGCGGCCTACAAGAAGAACTCGGTATCCCCGGTTCTACTTTATCTCACCACATATCAAGCCTTGCATCAGCAGGCCTTATAAGCCAACGACGTGAAGGCAGAACTCTCTTTTGTGTCGCAGAATATGAATGCCTAGAAGGGGTTATTGGTTTCTTACAAGACGAGTGTTGCGTAAATGAACAGTGCAAATAGCACATCTTTAGACTTAGAGCAGGTTTGGGCTGAATATCAGCAGACATTAAAAGCATTCCTTCACTCTAAAGTAAGTAATTCCGCCGATGTAGATGATTTGCTGCAAGAGATCTTAATTAAGACTTTTCAGAACCTACACAAGGTGCAAGATGCGAGCAGTGTTAAATCGTGGTTATTTCAATTAGCCAATAACACAATTATCGACTTCTATCGTAAACACGCTCGCCAACAACGTGATAGTAAAATTGATGCAGACGATTTGTGGTTTGCAGATTTAGACCACAATGAAGAGTTCAAACAGAACTTGTCTTTATGCATTGAACCCTTCATTCAAGCGTTACCCGAGCAAAGTGCTGCACTATTGCTTGCCGTTGATATCAAGGGTCAGAGCCAGAAAGAGATCGCAGAGGCACAAAACATCAGCTATTCAACGGTGAAATCTCGCGTTCAGAAAAGTCGTGGCGATCTTAAGAATCTATTTGAACAGTGCTGCAACTTGTCACTAGACAAACAAGGTAATGTGATTGATTGCGATCTCAAACCGGAATCCGGTTGCGGCAACTGCTAAGCGTTGAATGACTATTTTCAGAAAACAAAGCCAGCAATTGATGCTGGCTTTGTTGTTTTCTACGGCTTGCAATATAAGCTTAAACTCAAACTGACTAAGCCGCTTCCGCTTTTACAACGGGTTGGTAGCGCCCAGGTTTGTGGTTCATCGCGAGAATCAAGTTGGTGACTACTGCCCCCAATACAGACAATAGTATCAGTGGCGCATCAACGATAAACAGTGAAAGCACCACAATAGTACAGTCCAGTGCCATCTGAACCTTGCCTGCTCGAATCCCAAAACGCTCCTGTAAAAACAGCGCCAGAATATTAAAGCCGCCCAAGCTCATCTTGTGACGGAAAATCACCAACATACCGGTACCAATTAATCCGCCGCCCAGTAATGCTGCATACAGTGCATGAATCTCCGCAATTTGAATCACGTGATATAAGTGGTCCACTGCGAACGAAACTATCGAAACGGCAATAAAGGTGTTAATAGTGAAACGCCAGCCCATACGAGCGACCGATAAAATATAGAAAGGTAAGTTAAGTGCAAAGAACACTTGGCCAAAGCTTAGATCTGTCACTTTGGTGATGAAGATCGCTAGACCAGCGGTTCCTCCGGTGAGCAAACCGACTTGATTGAAAAAGATAACGCCAAGCGAAACCAGTGCGCTTCCTAAGACCAATGCGAGCAAGTTTTCGCGAAAGTTATGATCTTTATCCATGTGAATGACTCTCCCTGAATCTTTTTATATCGCGTTTCAGTCATGTTGAAACGATTTAGGCCCAAATTTACGATGTTTAACAGATAAGTCGAGCGAACAGCCGATCTTCTTAGGTGACTAGTTTGTATATTAGTTTTTACAGTTTTGTGAAAAAGCTCACTAAAGCAGACAGTTACAGACACGATACTAAGTATCCATATTGAATTGCAGGCTTTTACGTCGGAATTAATGAGTGCCGAGTTTTCTCATATTTTTGTCACGTTTTACCCTCAGCCCGGCAACGTATATGTCTATGCATAAAACGCATAGACTAAATCACAAATAGTCATTTGATACATATCCCACCCATCATTATGATGCGCGACTTCTTACAACATAGAGCGCATGTAAACACCTTATGTTTTCACAATCTCTTTTTGCTCAACTAGCCAGAATGACGTTATTCCTCGTCATTAGTTTGGTTATTGTGCATCACAGTCAGCCACTGATTGATCTTTTGGCTCAGCACGCCGTGAGTAGTGGCTGCCACCAGCAATCAGGACACGAGCATCACCATCATATGACTGAACAAAACATGTCTGCGCAAGACCACTCACATCACCACCATTAATTTAAGAGTATTAGAATGAGCATTTTCCGTTTTCCTTTACTGGTATGGCTTGGGATCGGCACACTTATTATCAGTCTAGGGATCAGACAATCATTCGGCATTTTCATGATGCCAATTTCAGAGCATTTCGGCACGGGTCGAGAGTTTTTCAGCTTCGCTATTGCTCTACAAAACCTATTGTTCGGTGTGTTCCAACCTTTTGTTGGTATGGCCGCTGACAAATGGGGAGCAAGACGCATCATTATTGCAGGCGCATGTGCTTACGGTTTGGGTTTACTTCTTACCTCAATTTCTACCGAATCAAGCATGCTTTACATTTCATTGGGAGCATTGGTTGGCCTTGGACTGAGTGCAACAAGCTATGTGATCGTATTAGGTGCAGTAGCGAAAGTGGTACCTGCAGAACACGCCGCTAAAGCATTCGGTTTAACCACAGCTGCCGGTTCATTTGGTATGTTCGCGGTGATTCCGGGCGCGCAATACATGTTGAACGAATTTGATTGGCAGAGTGCGATGCAGGTGTTTGGCGTGCTGTGCTGCGTGATGATCTCTTTTGCGCTGTTCATGCGAGCGCCAAAAGCAACCTCAAACAAACAAGTGCAAGTTGAAGACAATCAAACATTGAAAGAAGCACTATCAGAAGCCTTCTCTCACAGAGGTTACTGGTTGATTCACGCAGGCTTCTTCGTGTGTGGTTTCCACGTGATGTTTATTGCTACGCATTTACCAAGCTACCTAGCTGACAAAAACTTACCAGCGAGCAGCGCAGCAATGGCATTGGCTTACGTTGGTATCTTCAACATCTTCGGTTCTTACTTCTGGGGCGTAATGGGAGACAAGTTCAGCAAGCGTCATGTGATGTCTGCACTTTACTTAGTTCGAACGGTGGTTATCGGTGCGTTTGTCACTCTACCAGTCACGGAATCAACCGCAGCGATCTTCGGTGCTGCAATTGGCTTCTGTTGGCTTGGTACAGTTCCACTGACTTCTGGTTTAGTTCGTCAAATTTTTGGAGCTCGTTACCTATCGACTCTGTACGGTTTGGTGTTCTTCACTCACCAAGTAGGTAGCTTCTTAGGAGCTTGGGTTGGCGGTCGTATTTACGATTACTACGGATCTTACGAACCAATCTGGTGGTCAACGGTGGTATTAGCATTTGCAGCTGCGCTTATCCATTTACCGATCAATGACAAGCCAATTGAGCGTCTGAAATTGGCAATGGCTTAACGTTTAATACTTACTCCCCCAATCAGTTATAGCGATAAGCAATCCAATGAGAGAGTGGATATTGAATGGACTAGTTCCTGAGATATCCGCTCTCTTTTTTATTGGCCGCAAAAACTGACTACGCAACTAACGAAACTTGCATAAAGCTCACTGAATATTAAGACTATTTCTACCGTTTTAATTTATAGTATCCATTCGCTCCTTTAGAACTTACTCGCAGGCCTATGGAATACCTAAATCAGACTGCCCTTATCGCAATGGCACTCATTTTTGTTGGTTCGTTTGTACAAACCGCCATCGGCTTTGGCTTGGCTGTTGTCGCCGCACCATTGCTGTTTTTGGTCTCGCCAGACTATGTCCCTGCGCCTATCTGCCTCATTGGCCTATTTATCTCAATATTTAATGCGTTAAAACACCGCGCAAACATCTCTATTGGCGGACTCAAAGTCGCACTGCTAGGCCGAATCCCTGGCTCACTGGCTGGCGGGGCTTTACTAGTGATGGTTTCTACAAGCGTATTATCCCTGTGGCTAGGTTTACTGGTAGTGTTTGCTGTGATTGTAAGCCTACTACCATTTAGATTGGAGCCAACACCCGCGAAGATGGGGATTGCAGGATTTTTCTCAGGGTTCTTTGGGACAAGTTCGGGTATTGGGGGACCGCCGATGGCGTTACTGCTTCAACACCAAGATGCTAACCAGCTTCGTGGTAACCTTTCTGCTTTCTTTGTGTTTAGCTCAATCATTTCATTAGTCGTGCAGATCCCAATTGGCTTCTTCACGCTCCACCATTTGATCATCACAATACCTTTGTTACCCGCTGCTTGGTTAGGCTACAAAGTGGCTATGATAACCACTCAAACGATTTCAAAAGAGAAGATACGTATCGCTTCTTTACTGCTATGTTCTATCAGTGGCTTGACGGCTATTTGGCAAGGCTTAGCTGGTTAACTTCTAGCGGTATCGGCAATAAACACCCCATCCAACACCAAACTATTGAAAGGGCGCTCTATGACATACGACGAGTTCAATGCATTCTGTGAATCACAAGCAGCCACCAGCTACGTGATGCAGTGGAATAACTCTCACGTTTGGAAAGTGGGTGGCAAGGTGTTTGCGATTGGTGGTTGGGGACCGAAAGATGAGCCTGCGTTTATCTTCAAGGCGTCCGATCAGAATTTCGACTTTCTCAAAGAAGAGCCGGGCTATAAACCCGCCCCCTACTTTGCTTCTCGTGGCATGAAGTGGATTCAGCTTTTTGAGAGCACATCAGAAAGGGATGAGGAACTAAGATACTACCTCACGGAGTCACACCGAATTGTGTCTTTAGGTCTAACCAAAAAGAAACAAGCAGAACTCGGGCTCAATCAGTAGCCAGAATATCTACTTGTTAAATATAGATTTATGCTCGTCTTAAAAACTTAGGCCGCTCTTAAAACCTTAAGCCTCTCTTAAAAACTTAGGTGACTCTTAAAAATTTAGGCAATAAAGGTTCTATCTTTTGCGTTGGAATCAGTGGCACCAATAAATAAATTAAACCCGCAAAGGCGATAGACGCCGCCAAGTCTTCAGGTCGATGCATGCCAAGCCAAACACGGCTATAGGCGACACCACCAGCCCAAACCAACAAACCGCCGACTAAATAAAAGCGTTTCGCCTCTAAGAACAACCCGCCAAAGAATGCCAAACACACACCGACAAAAATCATGTGTCCAGATGGGAAAGAGTAGTCCGTTTCGCCATGCCAATGACGAGTGCGCCACTCGCTGACCTTATCTTGCACAGATTCAATCGCGGCATTTTTTTCTACCAAAGGCAGCTCATAAAATAGCTCGGGCATTTCAACCACTTCTTGCGTCACCAAATACTCAGAATAAGGACGTGGGCTCTCTGTTGAATGCTTTAAGAAGGTCTTCGCTGCAAAGCTGAGCACCAATAAGATACCGAGCTGCAGACAAAGGCTGACTAACTTAGCTTTAGAAAACTTCATCGTGAGCAAGGCTAAAGACAAAACAGCGAGCGTGACCAAGAACCCTTGATTACCCGCCGAGTAAGTCACGAACGTCATAAAAGCACCGTAGAAAGGCAGAACGGCGCTTCCAAGGTCGAAGTCAGATCCAAAGATCAAAAAAGGCACTAGAGAATACAAGCTTAAAACGAGCAGTAATAAGCCTTTGGATTTGTTAGAGAACAGAGAAGTCATGGCTAAGATCTTTGAGATAAAGTGGTCGGATGCTATCGCAGCTTAGCATCGCCAATATCAATTTTATGTCAAAACGGTCAGTAAGCCGTCATGGTGTAACAATAATCGATTAAAGGGCCTCTTAAGTATTGAGCTGATGAACTGTCACTTCATCACCAATAATACAGACCATCCACTTGTGCACATATAGACATCAAAACCCGCTAAACATAACCTGCGCTCGGCTAAACACCACACGCCAAGGTCTGCCGATAAAGTGAACACTTACCGGATTATAAGGCCAGAATCTAAAAAACTTTGCTGTCAGTCCTTTAAATCCACTATTGAAAGGATTAACATCTGGTCTGCTTTCAAAGCAAAACAGATTATTAATTTTTATTCTCAGGGCGGGGCGAAATTCCCCACCGGCGGTATGTCCTTAGCAAAACCTAAAGATAAGCCCGCGAGCGCTCGATTCGTCGAGGTCAGCAGATCTGGTGAGATGCCAGAGCCGACGGTTATAGTCCGGATGAGAGAGAATGGAAAGACACTCGTTTAAGTTGGAAAGGCGTACCTGTTTATTGGGTTCATGCCTCCAACTCAGACGTGTGCATTTCGTTTTGGATAAGACCATGATGAACCGACTGGTAATGAGTTGGCTTTGTTGTGCTCGTTGAGATCCCTCATACAGCCCTGATTCTGGTGATATTTTAGGAGTTTAACCATGAATCAGTCTTCACTACTTGCCGAATTTGGCGAACCAATCACTCGTGTTGAAAACGCACTGCAAGCTCTACGCGAAGGTCGTGGCGTACTTTTACTTGACGATGAAGATCGTGAGAACGAAGGCGACATCATCTACTCAGTAGAACACCTAACCAATGCTCAAATGGCGTTAATGATCCGTGAATGCAGCGGCATCGTGTGCTTGTGTCTAACTGACGAACAAGCAAACCAACTTGAACTTCCGCCTATGGTTGTTGATAACAACAGCGCAAACCAAACTGCGTTTACCGTAACTATCGAAGCGAAAGTCGGTGTAACGACCGGTGTTTCTGCTGCTGACCGTGTAACAACGATCAAGACAGCGGCAAACCCAACGGCTAAGCCTTCAGATCTAGCTCGCCCTGGTCACGTATTCCCACTGCGTGCTCGTAAAGGTGGTGTACTTGCTCGCCGCGGCCACACAGAAGGTACTGTGGATCTGATGCAAATGGCAGGCCTTCAATCGGCAGGTGTACTGTGTGAAGTAACCAACCCAGACGGTACAATGGCAAAAGCGCCAGAGATCGTTGCTTTCGGTAAACTACATAACATGCCAGTACTGACCATTGAAGATATGGTGATGTACCGCAACGAGTTCGACCTTAAGCTTGCATAACGTTTAGCCCTCAATGCTAAACACTTAGTAGTTAAGTCAACTACACTGCGACGTGAACATTGAAAGGCCTCACTCTTACTGCTTTTAGAGTAAAAGCATATAAGGGTGAGGCCTTTTTAATTTGCGTAGCTTGAAACGAGCCTGAAATGGATCGCCAAAGTGTCTCTACTTACCGAAACCTCCCCAACCTATCGTTAGAAAAGCGTAACCTCTCAAAAAATCCTGCAAAATATGAGAAACATTCACTCGAATGGTGAAGTCATGCACCATAATTGATCATCCATAATTTTAGAAAAATCATAACCCAATGAAATATAACACTTATTTATTTTGGCATGGTGTCTGCACTACCACTAAGTAGGTATACAAATATTAGGAGTTGAATATGTTTGTAGTTATTTCGGTGGGTTTATCCCTATTAGTACTTGCAGCCCTGTTTCATTTCTCAAGGAAGAGACAAACAGCGCTATCACACAGGTTTGAAACCTTAGTTCTGCTTAGAGAGTTATTGTTGTTATCACGCAAACACCGCGCGGCAACGCATTACGCTCTGGCGTATAAATTGTCTAGCGACTCGATTCGCAAAGTGAATGAGATTTACGACAACATACTTGAGGTATCTGAACTGCTTCAATCCCATGTGTCGTTTGATAGCCGCCCTATGTATCGCATCTATCACCTTAAACTCATCGCTATGCACAGCGACTGGCAAAACCGTAGCTTGGTGCGTAACCAATCGATTCATGGCAAAACAATTCGCCATAGCATGTTCTTGATGGATGAAGTAATGATCATCTGGCTAATTCAGTCTGAGCGTGAAGACATGAGCCGTGAGTACCACATGAATTGGCAACAGATCTTAGATTGCATGGAGATCCTGACCAAATTACGAATGTGTATCCCTGGAATAGAGAAGGCGGATATGGAGAAGCCTGAGGAGTATTTGAGATTCAAATTCTACGCCTCTCAGACACACAGAAAACTCAACCAGTTATCGATTATCTGCCCTCTTAGTAGTGGGTCACCGGTTTGTACGCGAGCGATGCATGCACTCTCAGAGATCGCATCAAGTAACGAAGCGACCCAACCGGCAGATAGCATGTACGAATTAACCAGTGACATCTCTAGTATCGTGTCGCAAGTTTACGACCAAGTATTATCCGACATTACGAGAAGCCTGTATCAGCCTTTACCAGACATCAACGAAAAGGTGATAAATACCCGATTATCTGTACACCATTACATGTAAAGACTTCGTGAGAGGAGAGCGTGCTGGAACTCTGAATTATTGAGTTCAAATCCGATATCACCATTGATATCGGATTTTTGTATTTATGGGCTTTTAAATTTCTATCGCTATGTATCATTGCCTATGAAGTTTCAAACATCACCGGACTTGATATCGCTAGCCCAAGCTTGTGCCGCAAAATCAATGAACTGACGAACAACTGGAAGCTGATAACTGCGAGACAGATACACTGCCCACAGAACGCTGCTGGGCGAAACAAACTCATCCAATATTCGTATCAGTTTACCATTCGCAATCAGTGGGTTGGCTAAATCACAAGGTAAACGAACCACCCCTTTTCCATGCTGTGCAGCGCGAGTTAGCACTCCAACATCGTTAGCCTTGATGGTGCCAGACACCTCAACTGAATAGTGTTGATTGTCCTTAACAAAATCCCACTTAGAAACATTCAAGTGACGAAAACAATTGTGTTGTCGAAGCGCCTCGACCGTTTCAGGTTCACCATGTTTGTCCAAGTAGGCTTGCGAGGCACACACCACTGAATCAATGACCATTAGCTTTCGTGCAATCAAGCTATCGTCAGGTTGATCAGTGTAGCGAAGTGCAATATCGATCCTCTCATCCACCAGCTGAGTAAAGCGGTCTGAGGCAAACAGCTCAACCGTGATATTAGGGTGGCGCTCAGTGAACTGCTCGACCACGTCCAACAACATATGCTGAGTTAACCCGATGGGTGCGGCAATTCGAATGGTTCCAGAAAGATCATCGGTTTGATTGAGTGACGTAACTTCTAACTCAGCGGTCTCATGAAGGATTTTCTCACAGCGTTGCAGAGCGATTTCCCCTGCCGCCGTCAAGCTCACCTTTCGAGTCGTCCTATGTAATAGCCTCTGCTTCAGCCACCCTTCTATCTCTTGAACATGACGTGAAACCTGCAACCGACTCATGTCCAAATGCTCAGCTGCTTGGGTGAAGCTGGCACAATTCGCAACTTCGACAAAGCTACGCATTGCCGTCAACCTATCCATCACACTCTCCTTGAACTATTTCGCAGCTAATCGAATCTTATTAGATCACTATATAGATACAATCTACATCATTTTACGATATTTATCGCAACCTAGTGAGCTATTAGACTGCAATGGCTGTCGAGAAAACGACTCAATAAATTAGATAATTGGAGAGAGATTATGAAAATTGCAGTATTAGGTGCATCAGGTTGGATTGGTAGTCACATCGCTCAAGAAGCTCAATCTCGTGGTCACGAGGTCGTTGCTGTGGTAAGAGATGCAAGCCGGGTGGAAACCAAAGGCATTGAAGTTCGTTCATTTGATTTACAAGATGAAGCCGCAAGTCTAGCAAACGCACTATCCGGCGTTGATGCAGTCATTACTTCGATTGGCGGACGTGCTCTGGGTAATCACGACATCGTAAAAAACACAGCGACTAAATTGCTGGCAACATTACCGAGCATCGGTATCGATCGCCTACTTTGGGTTGGCGGAGCTGGCTCATTAGAAGTAGCGCCAAACGTACCGCTAGTGGCTGTTCCTGACTTCCCTGCGGATTACAAAAACGAAGCGCTAGCACAGGGCGAAGCTCTTGAAGTGTTCAAGCAATCTAATAGCGAAGTTAACTGGACGTTCGTTAGCCCTGCCGCAGAAATATTCCCGGGCGAGAAACTATCGACCTACCGCACTGGTGGCGATCAACTGCTCACCGACGAAGATGGTAACAGCAAAATTTCAGTCAGCGATTACGCTATTGCGATGATTGATGAGCTCGAAGCTGGCAAGTTCCCGCGCCAACGCATTGGTGTTGCTTACTAATGCTCAAATGTGTATTAGGTAAGCTCAATAGGCACTAGAAAGCAGAAAGCCGCTGACTTTTAGTAAGCGGCTTTCTATTTTACTTATCGAGATAATCATCATATCAGTGGCAAATGACCTGTTTTCACTAGGATGACCGTCTCTTCTTCCACATAAGGGAAATGCTCGCTCATGTGAGGGCTACGCATCCAAGTATGTTTCGGGTACACGCCATGTTCATCTTTAAAGGTGCCCGACAACACAAAGATCTCTTCTCCACCAAAGTGACGGTGCGGCTGAAAACGTTCGCCAACAGGCCACTTAACTAAAGCGACATGCTCGTGCTCAAACTCATGTAATGGCATGACTTGTAACCCGCCAATACCAGGTAGCCATTCCGTTTCGAGCGTATTGACTCGAACTTGCGTTAAGTCTCTCGCATCAAACTGATTAAGCTTAACTAAGATCGTGCAGCCCTCTTTACTCGATGGGGAATGCGCGCTGCCTGGCGGATTACGGATATAAGTGCCAGCGGGGAAATCGCCAGTTTCATCTGAGAACACACCGTCTAATACGAAGATCTCTTCTCCTTGCGGATGTGGGTGTTCAGAGAATGAAGATTGAGGGTCGTATTTCACCACGCTAGTCGTGTGACCTGATTCTTTCTCTTCTCTTTCTAGGGGCTTACGCCACACTCCTTTGGCAGGGCTTGCAACCCAATCTAGTTTATCGGTTTCGATAACCAATCTCTTTGAAAAGTCCATGTTGAGCATAATGACGACCTTACTCTAAATATTGTTTTAATTATTATTGTCTTGCTAATGTCTATTCTACGCGAATAACGAGCGAGGGGGAGACTTCGCTGCTAATTGCTAATTGCTAACAAAGCATCCCCCATATTAAAAACTCGGCTCGATTAATTGCGGCCTGCGATCACACCACCATCAACATCCCAGATTGCACCCGTTACCCAATCGGCACTGTCAGACAGTAGGAAAGAGATACTGTTTGCGATGTCTTTCGGTTGACCCACTCGACCAATTGGGTGAAAAGCATTGAAGCCTTCTAGCGCTTGGTCCACTTCTTCTGGCTTAATGAATGATTCGTAGATCGGTGTTTTAACGACCGCTGGAGACACCGCATTCACGCGAATGTTGTGGTCTGCAAGCTCCATCGCCATATGCTGTGTTAAAGCGTGTAGTCCTGCCTTTGCCATTGAATACGCAGAAGATGGCGTCGCTTTAATAGCTTGTTTCGCCCACATAGAGCCTACATTTACCACGTTTCCGCCACCGTTTTTGATCATCAACTTACTGACAGCTTGAGTGATGAAGAAAGTCGCTTTATTAAGCTGCATGTATTGCTCGTAATCCGACTCCTGATGCTCGATAAACGCTTTAGGGTTAAAGTAGCCAGCCGCATTAACAAGGTAACCAATACCCTCTTCAAGTGACTCTAGATGCGCAATAAGATTCGACACACTTGCATCATCATAAAGATTAGCTTGCCAGCCAGTAGCGTGGCCCAGCGACTGAAGTTCTGATACAGCTTTATCTAACTTAGTTGGGTTATTGCCGACAACCAGCACATGGATGTTTTGAGCGACCAACTGCTTCGCTGTTTCAAAGCCCATACCACTTGTGCCACCGATTACTACTGCAATACCATTTTTAGTGAAGTTCATTTTGTTATCTCCTAAGTCATGTGAACGTGGTAATCTTAGGCTTTGAACTAACACTATGAATAGTAAGTACAAATCGGTTAGGTAGGTACTTATTGGTACATCTTTATGAAAAATCAGGAAAACTTTTTTTCAAGAAAATCAGCGCCAGAGCGTTCCGCTCGCATGGTAGAGACCATCTACGGTTGTAAATGGTCGCTCACGGTTTACCAATTACTGGCAAATGGCATCAATCGTCCCGGTGAAATGGTACGCTCGGTCGAAGGGTTATCGACCAAGGTCTTGAATGAATGTTTAAAGCGAAATGTAGAATTTGGGATTCTAGATAAGCAAATGTTCAACGAACTGCCACCAAGAGTGGAATACCAAGTCACTCCATTTGGTGAGAAGTTCTTACTGATTCTGGATCAACTAGAAAGCCTACAAAACGAAATCGACGAGATGTAAGCTCAAGCCGGTCACACTATTAGCAAAATACAGAAAGCACGATTAGCTCACTGGCATTTGTTCAAAGCGACTTTTCACAAAATCAATAAAGGTTCTAATCCGGCTTGGTTGATAGCGGTCTCGGTGGTAGATCGCTGAAAAGTCCACTTTAGGTACCACCCAGTCGTCAAACACCTGAACTAATTGCCCATCATTAAGTTCTTGTAAGCAATAGATAGTAGGTACACGAATAATCCCGTTCCCGGACTTCGCACCTTGTACCAACACTCGACCATTTTTACATTGCAACCTACCCGTCACATGCACATCGAGTGTTTTCTTGGTGTCATCAAGCGCCTGAAAACTCCATTTACGCACCGAGCCGGTTAAGCAGTCGTGATGGATCAACTCTTTAGGGTGGTTAGGCTTTCCTTTGCGAGCAAAATACTCAGGGCTCGCGAGTGTTCCCATCTCTATGTCCAATAGCTTCCTCGCAATGAAGCCCGCATCTTCAAGGCTCCCCATACGAAAAGCGATATCGAACGCGTCTTCAATCAAGTCGACTCGGTTACTACTGAAATCAAGGCTGATGCTGATATCTGGGTAGAGCTGCATAAACTCATTGACCAGATCCGCGATGATCACTTCGCCTAAATAACCGCCAACACAGTTGACTTTGATGTCACCGCGTACCTCTTCGACATCATCAACCGCAGCAATCAGCGCTTGGTCTATATTATCTAAGGCTTGTTCACATCTCGTGTACAAATCTTGCCCTGCGTGAGTCAGCCTCAAGGTTCGAGTAGTGCGGATAAACAGCGTTACACCCATCTGCTTTTCTAGGCTACTTACTTGGCGTGATACGTGGGAACGCGACACATCCAACTCCTCCGCCGCTTTGGTGAAATTACCTAAACGAGCGATCAGCACAAAAGAACGAATATCAGACAGGTTAATTTGATTAAGCATAGTCGCCAGCTTACTAATGGAGTTATGAGATAGACGCTTTATTGTTGCACTACAGCAACAGTGTTTCAAGTAAAGCGCTATATATCAACAATGCTATTTTCCTTAATATACCTCCATCGCAACGAAGCAAGACAACAAACACTTGATTCGAATGCACTTAAACAATACGTCGTAGCCAACCGACGCAATAAAAGTACAGAGGAAATAAAATGAAAAAACTAATCGTAATTACAGGTGCAAGCTCTGGTATTGGTGAAGCAATCGCTCGTCGTCTAAGCGATGAAGGTCACCCTCTGCTACTTTTAGCTCGCCGTATTGACCGCCTTGAAGCACTGAACCTACCAAATTCACTGTCAGTGAAAGTAGACGTAACAGACAAAGCGTCTTTTGACGCAGCTATCGCACAAGGTGAAGAGAAATTCGGCCCTGTAGATGCGCTTATCAACAACGCTGGCGCAATGCTTCTTGGTCAAATCGATACTCAAGACGCACAAGAGTGGAAGACAATGTTCGATGTGAACGTGATTGGTCTTCTAAACGGCATGCAATCTGTACTTGCTCCAATGATGGAACGCAACACAGGTACTATCATCAACATCAGCTCAATCGCGGGTAAGAAAACATTCCCAAGCCACGCAGCTTACTGTGGCACTAAGTTCGCGGTACATGCTATTTCTGAGAACGTTCGTGAAGAAGTGGCCGCTTCAAATGTTCGTGTTACTACTATCGCACCGGGTGCTGTTGAGACTGAGCTTCTGTCTCACACTACATCTCAAGAGATCAAAGACGGTTACGATTCTTGGAAAGAAGACATGGGCGGTGTATTGGCAGCTGACGACATTGCTCGCGCAGTATCATTCGCTTACCAACAACCACAAAACGTATGTATCCGTGAAATCGCTCTAGCTCCGACTAAGCAACAGCCATAGGCTTTTGTTATCGCGACTAAATCAGCGATTTAATAAGCTATGAACTAAAAAGCGCCACGACTTAACAAATCGTGGCGCTTTTGTTTGGATTCAATCAAATACCAAGTAATAAGCCAGGTTAGAACTCAACGCGGTAAACTGATGTGCTACCACTCACTTCATTGCCAACCGCAATAAAGTGGTTACCAAAACGAGTGAAATACTTAATTGACTCTGGACCTAGGTCACCCGCTTTAAAGTTGTAAGTATCGTTGTCGCAATCACCGTCTTCATCAACCTTAGTGCACACTGGTTGTGTAAAGTCTCGGTTGTTCAAGTAGCTGATAAAACTTGCGTTCTTAGGCTGTGTTACATCGTAAACCATGATGCCACCTTGGCGCTCAAGGCCGATAAAGGCATAGTGCTTACCGTTAATCTCAGCCACTTCGATAGCTTCAGGTTCTACCCCTTTATCATCGCTGCGATCGTCACCACTTTGGTTGTTATCATTGGTGCTGTTGAAGTTTGCAGGATCTTGATCAAGAACGATTCGAGCGAAATCATCACCGCTATCAAACACTAGCTCGCCAGACTTATCCCAAATAGAGAAAGAGCGGCTACCGAATGCTTGAACCTTTTGGTCAGCAGCAAGCGTGCCTTGTGGCTTGATCACTTTAAGACGTGCAAGTTGCTTATTGTCTTTCAATGCACCAGCCAATGGGTGGTTAGCCTCAACATCTAACTTTTTGCCACGCACTTCATCAACATAAGCGATACAAAAGTCTTTCTCTGTGGTGTAGTTTTCGGTGCCTTTATAGTCATCGCCATCCCACTCAAAGCCTTTATCGTCACACACTTGTTGCGTCGTCTTGATGCCATACTCGCGGCCGTCACCTTCGTTCGCCGTCACGATGTAGGTGTTGCCATCGACACTGTAGCTAGTGATGCTGTCTGGCATGTAAAGTCCTTCTAACATCGCGTAGTTTTGTAGGTTGCCGATATTTTTGTCTTTATTCGACGCATCTAATTGCGCGCTATCCCAAGGTTTGCCGCCTAAACCAAGAATCGCATCCACCTCTGCCGTTGCGACATCAATCGCTGCTAGTGCGTTGTTCTCTTGCAGGGCAACGTAGAGTTTGCCGTTGTCAGCAAACGTTAGGTATTCAGGCTCTAGGTCTTGAGCGACGGTCGCATCGGGAGCTGAAATTCGAACCTTATCGGTTAATTCCTGGTGACGAGGCTGACCTTGGTTAAATGCCTTGAAATTAATCTGAGTGACCTTCGCTTGCATCGGCCCATTCGCTAAATCCACCAATGTCACCGAACCTTCAGGATCAATGCTGTAATCCGCATTCGGCTCACCTTCATTTGCAGAAGCAATGTAGCGACCGTCTTTCGAGAAGCTCACCATGTCTGGCAGTGCGCCAGCTGTGTAAGTGGTGATAAGCTCTAGTGTGTCTGAGCGATACAAAGCAATAATGCCATTTTGTTGCTTGTCCGCATTTTCAATCGCAACCGCAACTAATCCTTGATGAGTCGACACGCTGTTCGCAGCTCCGATATTGATACCCGAAGCTGTAGCGGCTGATTGAAGGTCGATAGAACCCTCAGATGTCGGTGCGCTATCAGCGTTCATCGACAACACATCGACTTTCTGAGCTTGAGCGTTAACCACATAAAGCTTATCGGTACATGAATCGTAGCTGACGATTTCGGCTGCAGACGTATCAAACGGAGCGTCGGCAATGGAACTGCCAACCAGAGTAAGCCCGGTGACCTCAGCATCGCTTGCGATTAGCTGTTGGCTGGATTGACATTGAAGGCTAAAAGCATCAAGTGATGTTTGAGATGATGTTGCCGGCTTTGAAGTTGATTGAGAACAACCAACTAGAGCCGAGCTTACTGCGATAGGTAGTAATAAAGTCAGCTTATTAAATTTACGATTCATATATCCTCCATAATTTGAATCGCGATCATAGAGGCCGCTTATGACAGTTATCTTTCCCTTTTGTTAACAATAGGTGACGACAATCGGTTTCTTTTACCCATAACAACAGAAGGTTAGAATGAGCATTTCATTAACAAGCACACAAAAAAGGCGCACAAGCTGGCTGGTGCTTGAGCGCCTTAATAAACTGAATCGTAGGTTAGAAGTTGTAACCACCACCGATCATGAATACCCATGGGTCAATATCAACGTCTGTAGAATAGTTGTTCCCATTAATATCAGAATATTTAGCTGTAGTACCGATGTCAGCGTACCAAACCGATGCGTTTAGGAACCAATCTTCATTGATCATGTAATCGATACCTATGTTCGCAGCAAGTCCCCAAGAGTCATCCAAAGAAACATCCGTTAGGCCTGCATTTTTTCCGTTAGCATTCAATCCTTCATCAAAGAACACTGTGTAGTTAAGGCCTGCACCTACGTAAGGACGGAAGTCGCTGTTCGCTTCACCAAAGTAGTATTGAACCATGAACGTTGGCGGGAGGTGTTTCGTGTCGGCAATTTTGCCTAGACCATTAACAGAGATACTGTGAGAAAAAGGGCTCGCTGCCAATACTTCAAAGCTGATGTTGTCAGTGAACATGTAACCGAAAGTCAGGCCAAGCTGAGTATCAGAATCAACTGAGAATTCTAGGTCAGGGTTATTAAGTACAGCGCCGCTGCTGTCGTTTGGAGATACTGTTGCTGCACCTGCACGGATGATGAAATCACCTTCTTTATGAGCAAGAACATTCGTCGACATAAGAGCCGCAATAACCGCAATACCACATACTGTTTTTTTCATTATTATTTCCTTGAGGGCTTCATTTTATTGGTGAATGAGTAATCATTTCTTATTTTGCGTGCAAGTTATCACAGAATACCCCTACTTTATTGATGGAAATCAATTTGTGAAAGGTTATGATTATTTGTGTAAATTTATATCGACCCGATCACTTTATTCCTTCATTTTATTGACAGTTTTGTAATGCGACTTTTCCGTGCATCATTTTGTTAACTCTACCTTTTCACTTTGCTCGGATCTCTTTGGATCAAAATAGAGCAAGCCAATACCTCGTACGCATCAATTTGGTGCAGTCCCGAAAAATTCACTGCCACCTTGTTTAATATTCAATGAGTTACATTTGGCTCAGTGCTTGCAGGACCATATGCATAATCATAAATACATTGAGGTTCTGACTATGCAAGACACTCTAACAATCGTTCTGGCCGGCGGTGTTGGCTCTCGGCTTTCTCCCCTAACCGATAACCGCGCAAAGCCTGCGGTGCCTTTTGGTGGCAAATATCGAATCATCGATTTCACGCTCGCGAACTGCCTACACTCCGGGCTTCGCCAAATTCTGGTGCTGACTCAGTACAAGTCTCACTCTTTGCAGAAACACTTACGTGATGGTTGGTCGGTGCTTAACCCCGAGCTCGGCGAATACATCACCAATGTTCCCCCGCAAATGCGGACAGGTGATAGCTGGTATAGCGGTACGGCTGATGCGATTTATCAAAACTTATATTTGCTGTCTCGCAGTGAAGCTAAGCATGTAGTGGTGTTATCTGGCGACCACATCTATCGCATGGATTACGCCCCAATGCTCAAGCAACATAAGCAAAATGAAGCCGACTTAACGGTAGCCTGCATGGAAGTGTCGATTGATGAAGCCAAGGAATTTGGTGTGATGGAGATAGATGAGTCTCTACAAATCAATAACTTTACCGAGAAACCACGTTACCCCGCGTGTGTACCCGGTAGACCGACCCGAAGCATGGCTTCAATGGGAATTTACATCTTTGATAAAGAAGTACTGACACAGGCATTATTGGCAGACGCAGAAGATCCAGACTCAAGCCACGATTTCGGTAAAGACATCATTCCCAAGTTAGTCGGCAACAACAGTGTTTACGCGTATAAGTTTGGTGACGAAGAAGGGCGCGTAACCCAAGATGCTTACTGGAGAGATGTGGGTACGATCGACTCTTATTATCAATCGAACATGGATTTGTTAAAGCCAACTTCGCCAATCGATTTGTATCAGCCAGATTGGGCGATTCGCACCTATGAGCCGCAACTACCGCCCGCACGCACCATCGCTTCGGTAGAGGGGAATCAAGGGATTTTCATCAACTCGATGATCGCAAATGGCGTAGTGATTGAAGGTGGTTCAGCGCAAAACTCTATCTTTTTCCCCAAGGTAAAAGTCAGCAATGCCGCGATTGTGATTGATAGTATTCTGTTTGAAGATGTTGAGATTGGAAAAAATTGCCACATTCAAAACTGCATTATAGATAAGAATGTGAAAGTACCAGATGGAACCCAAATTGGTCTTGATAGCCTTGCTGACGCCAAGCGTTTCCACATTTCGAAACAAGGTGTCATCGTCGTCCCCTCCTCTTATCAGTTTGAAGAGTGATGCTCTATCTCGGTTAACTTCACCTCAAACGAAAAAGGCAGCGAATTCGCTGCCTTTATAGTTATTGGATTGTTTCAAGCAAAACTTATCCGACTAAAGCCCGAGCCTTAGAATGGACCTAACTCAATCATTTGAGCAATCACGACTGAAATCAGAGCGCCTACCGACCAGAACAAGAACAGTGGTAAGAAAAAACGTACCCACTTGCCATAGGGTACTTTGGCAATCGCTAGTACCGCCAGCAAGCCACCGTTGGTTGGATAAATGTAATTCGAGATACCGTCACCCAATTGCGATGCCAACGCCGCAACTTGACGAGTCACTTCGCCAATGTCTGCCAATGGAATGATAATTGGCATGGTGATCACCGCTTGACCACTACCCGACGGAATAAACAGGTTAATCGCCGCTTGTGAGAAGTAGATACCCGCCGCAGCAACAAGCTTAGAACTGCCTGAAATGATCTGCGCAAGATAGTAGATGATCGAGTCGACAATCTTCGCGTCTTCCATAATGGTCAACACCGAACGCGCAAAGAAGATGATCAATACAGCGACCAATACATCGCTGACACCTTTGGTCCAATATTCACAAACCTTGTTTGGAGACAGTCCCGCCACTAAGCCCGGAATGATCGCCATTGCCACAAACGCACCTGCAATCTCAGTAAAACCAAAGCCCATCGTCAGGGTGCCGAAGATCATATACGCGAACACACCCAAGAACGCGATACCCGCTAGCTTCTCACGTAGAGTTAGAGTCTTCGCTTCAACATTCGATTCGTAATGGTAGCCTGTGCCATGCAACAAACCTTTGGTTGGATCTTGTTTTACTTTTCTTGCGTAATTCAACACATACCAAGCACCAGTCAGCAGCATAAACATACCGACAATAAAGCGATACCACATGCCTGAGTACAAAGGCAGTTCAGCGATAGTATGTGCAATACCCGTGAAGAATGGGTTTGCCAACGCCGCAGCAAAACCTGCACAACTTGCCAGTAGAACAACGCCTAACGCTGTAATCGCATCGTATCCAAGCTTGATACAGATCGGAATCATCAATGAGATGAAAATAACATCCAGTTCACGCATACCGGTGAAGGTCACGTTGAAGAAGATCGCCGTCATGATCACTGGCGCGATCACATATAAGCCTTGTTTCTTAAGCTTAGTGGTGAGCGCAACAACCGATGCGTCTAGCAGACCCATGTGTTTGATGATACCGAAAGCACCACCAACAAATACCACAACACCCATCACGCCAGAAGCGGATTTGAAGCCTTTAAAAAATGATTCGAAAAAAGAGGCTAATGTTGTTGGGTTGCTTGCTAATAGTGTATAGCTGTCTGGGTCGATCACCGTGCGGCCATTCATAACCACTCGTTCAAACTCGCCTGCAGGGATAAAGTAGGTTGCGATTGCTGCAACGATTACCATGATGACCAAAGAAAGAAATGGATGGTTTACTTCTTTCTCTGTCGAAGCTGTATTACCAGCTGGAGATGTAGGTACGGATGTAGATACCGTAGACGTCATATAGACTCCTTACTTGTCAGCAACCAAGCAATACTTGGCGCCAGGGGGATTTTTGGAAAAACGAAACCCTTCACGCAGAACATAGTTCGCGCTAACTAGGCTGTTTCTAAAAGGCCTTTGATAGATGGTGCTCTCAAATGTACATAGTGAAGTAGTGAGAACTACTCTCTTTGCGTCCGAGCAAAATGCAGATGTTCGGCCAAGTCAGGCCAAACTGAATGAGGTCATTACAAGCAGATAAACAGAAAAAGACTGTTTGGGTAATGCGTTTTTTATCAATTACAAAGACAAGCGGCGCATACTAGCATAACGAGCAGTAAAATGTCAGAAAAGTGTGAGTTAAGTCATGTTTTGGTGGGGGGGTATAAAAAGCACCCTGCAAACCAGAGCGCTTTTCGGAAATGGAATAAAACTACTTAGGTGCTAGCTCGTAGTTCTCTTGCATCTCATGAGGGGCAATACCGTACTCATAATCCGCTAAGTAACCGTCCTTATAAACCTTCATCCCTTTTTCATCCCAACTCACTTTAATCACGGCTGTTTTGCCATCTTCGCTGCCCATTAGTTCAAGCATTTCAGCATCAATCTTAATCGCTTTGATGGTTTTAATTCGCTTAAACGGCTTGAACTCAGTGGTCGACGTTGGCAGTGAACCATAGCTACTGATCCACGTCTCTTTTGGTACCAACCATTGGTTGAAAACATCATCAACAATCGCCTTAGGCATGCTTGCAATAACTACATCATCCGTCATCACGTTGTTGGTTTCTAAGCTGTAACCACCCTTTCCGTCAGAAACGTAGGTCGGGAATTCAGTGCCTATTTCAGATTCAGCAGGCAAACGGCCTAGCGTCACAGACTTTTTAACGTACAGCTCTGCAGTTTCAAATTGCTGCATGATCTCTGGAATTTTCTGAAACTCAACAGGCGCAGCAAAAGCATTAAAAGCGAAAGAAAGTGAAGCTGCAACAGCAGCCAATTTAACAGGCATTTTCATGGTAACGGATCCAAATTTAACGACGGTGTTATGGTATCCCGTACTAACAGGTATCTCAATAAACTACCGCAGTCCTTGATGGTAATTGTGATATTGAGTGACGAATGCATAAATAGTTAGTGCGTTACTCAGATCTGTCGGAGCTTTGAAGCAAGTTTCAATATGGAGTGGGCTGTTGAGTGTCTATAAATTAGAGTCTAGTGGTAACTTATTTATCAAAAACGAAAGAAGTTAGCCAAGTGACAAGTTCGGAATTATAAAGCCGATGAAGAGATATTCACTAGAGTGACGCTCATAATTAGAGCAAATCATCAAGGATGGAGTATTTTTGAACATGTCTCGAAAACACGAAACATAATATGCGATCAGTTATTCGGACTTTCAAGGGAGTAAGTAGAGATTATTTGATAACACTGAAGTCAATCACACATGTGTACTTTCTCTATTGGTTAATCTATCCGATGTTTGCTACGTTTAAATGACACAGTCATTGGAAAGGTATGATTTATGAAAATAAACGTTCAAACACATCACGTATCAATTAACGACGACTCACGTAAAGACATCGAAGGTAAGTTCGAAAAGATATCTAACCATTTTCCATCACTGATCAGCTGCGACATCATCATTACCAAAGAACATGGTCAACATCAGGTTGAAGTGTTCACCAACTACGAAGGTGTGCGTGTAAACGCAAAAGCGACAGATGACGTAATGTACCCAGCTATTTCTTCAGCAATCAAGAAGCTAGAAGCAGGCCTAAGTAACCGTAAGGGACAATTAAAAGCAGACCTACACGAGAAACCAACAAGTACCAAGCCAGAGATTGCTTCGGACATCATCCAAGAGATGAAACTGGTATAACTCCTCAAGTAGTCAAAGCTTACCGATAAAAGAAGCTTATTAAGAATTTCAAAGCCAGCACATGTTGCTGGCTTTTTCGATCTTGAGACTCCGTCATCCCTTCTCGTTACCAAATCGCGACTTCAGCTCAAATCTATATCGCCGGCCCCTGATAGCTATGACAATCATCAGTAGTATTTGATAGAGTTATCCGAAATCTAGCCCAAACGGAATATTTGTTATGAAGAAAGTCACGTTGATCCTTTTCCTAGCCACTCAATTAATGGCTTGTACAGAAGTTGGCAGTGAAGCTTGGTGTGAAGATATGAAAGAGAAACCAAAAGGTGACTGGACGGCGAATGAAGCGGGTGATTTTGCTAAACACTGTATTTTCTAAGCGCTCGCTCTCCGTTAAATACAGTTTAATACAGAACACACCGCATAAAATAACGACCGCTAGGTAGACCGAATTACCTAGGGTCGTTTGAGCTTTAAAATGCTAGATAGGCAAGCTCTCAACTTTCAAACGAAACACATGTCATAAAAAACAAAGTGAACACAACACACCGATTAAATCAGTTTGTTACGGATGTGGATAACCACCGCTTCTGCAACGATAACCACCGCAAAAATACTCACTAATACCATCGAAACTTTTTGCCATTCAAAAAGGTTTTGCGCATCGTTAAGCACCACGCCAATACCACCAGCGCCCACCAAACCCAATACCGCAGATTCACGAACGTTGATGTCCCAACGGAATAACACGATTGAGTAGAACGCTGGCATCACTTGTGGCCAATACCCTTTCAACAAGATACTCATCCACGAAGCACCCGTTGCGCGTAAGGCTTCAATAGGCCCCATGTTCACTTCGGCAATGGCTTCCGCTAACAGCTTCCCTACAAAGCCGATACTGCGAATTGCAATTGCCATGATGCCGGCGAGAACACCGGGGCCAAACAGTGCGATAAACAGTAATGCCCATACCAGTGAGTTCACCGAACGTGAAGACACAAGGAAAAATTGAGCAAACCAGTTCAACGCTTTATTGGGAGTAATGTTTGGTGCATTCAACAACGCCAAAGGAATCGCGAACACCAAAGTAAACAGCGTACCCAAGGTCGCGATGTGCAACGTTTCAATCATCGCGGCATGGATCGTTTGTGGGTAAAAAGCGTAATCCATTGGCACCATACGCTGAAACATATCAGCGAACTGAGCAGGCGCGTCATAAAGAAATTCAGGAATCACTTCCACCGTCTGCCAAGACCAAACAATGGCACACACTAGGCTAAGGTAAACGGCGAATCGAGCCACACGTTCATTAGGTGTAAAACGCTGCCACTCTCTATCGATAGATGCAGTTGTCATTAGAAGATTCTCCTAACAATGTTGGAAAGGAATTCACCGACAAGAATCAGTGCGATAATGGTGAGCAAGATAGCGGCAACGAAATCATAGTCGAAACGTTGGAATGCAGAGAAGAGTGTGCCGCCAAGGCCGCCCGCCCCCACAATGCCCACCATAGTCGAATTACGCAGATTAGAATCCAACTGATAGCTTGCAAAGCCAATAAATCGCGTGAAAACCTGCGGCATCACGGCATACAGAATGACACTAACAAAGCTAGCGCCTGTCGCTTTAATTGCTTCAACCGGTTTAAAAGAGATCTCTTCAATCGCTTCAGCGAAAAGCTTAGCGATGAAGCCTATCGACGCAAACACTAAGGTCAAGATGCCAGCTAGCGCCCCAAAGCCCACCGCTTTTACAAATAAGATGGCGATGATCACTGGATGAAAAGAGCGACATAAGGCGATAAAAGCACGGACCGGCGTTGAGACGATCGCTGGCATCATATTTCTTGCAGCAAGTAGACCAAGGAATAATGAAATCACAATGCCAAAGAAGCTCGAAATAATCGCAATCTGCAAGCTCTCTGCGAGACCACTCAATAACAAACTGGTACGTGAAAAGTCAGGCGGGAACATTCGAGATAGTAATCGTTCACTTTCACCAAAGCCGATGATCAAACGCTCAAACGTCAGCCCCAAAGTCGAAAAGCTATAGAACAAATAAGCGATAACACCAGCAATGATCGCACGGTTCGTCCACGACGCTTTAAACGGGTTTTCACGGTTAGCTTGCGAAAGACTTGGCGACGAACTTGGGTTTAATCCAGCCATGACTCACCTCCGTAGATGATTTTCAGATCTTCCTCTGAGATGCCTTCTGGGCTGCCATCGTAATGCACCTTGCCATTACACATACCAATGATACGTTTGGCATAGCGCTTGGCTAAGTTCACATCGTGGATATTCACCAACACCGGGATGTTTTTCTGTTCGGCAAAGGTTTCCATCAACTCCATGATCTCAACCGCGGTTTTCGGGTCAAGTGATGAGGTTGGTTCATCAGCAAGAAGGATATAAGGGTCTTGCATTACTGCACGAGCAATACCAACACGCTGCCTTTGACCGCCAGATAAGCTGTCGGCACGTTGGTTTGCAAAATCTTGCAGACCAACAAATTCCAGTAACTCAAACGCTTTTGCTAAGTCTTGTTCTGAGTAGTTACGGCGCCACGCATTCCAAGCGGTCATGTAACCTAAACGCCCACTCAACACGTTTTCGATAACCGTTAAACGCTCTACCAAGTTGTACTCTTGAAAGACCATGCCGATATGACGGCGCTGTTTACGAAGTGCTTGGCCTTTTAGTTGAGTCAGGTCGGCACCATCAAAAATGATCTCCCCTTGGCTAGGGTCATTAAGACGGTTAATACAACGTAGAAGCGTACTTTTACCGGTACCTGACGGTCCGATAATCGCGATGATACCAGGCTCGTCGATATCAATATTAATGCCTTTAAGGATTGGCTTGCCTGCCACATATTCATGAAATAGGTTGTTGATCTTTATTCCGTCATAGCTTGCTACGGCCATACTGCATTTCCTTGTGCGAATTTTAGAATGATCTATGCCCTACCCGCGAGGGCATAGATACTGGTACCAATCGTAGTAAGTAACTAGTATTGGTTGAGGTAAGTGTTCAGAGAACTAAGGGTTAGCCGTTGTTTGCTTGTTTCGCTAACTCAGCGGCTTTTTTCTTTGCGCGTTTAGCAGCGTCTTTTTCAGCCAGTTTTTTCAAACCTGCTTTGGTGTAAGCCGTGCCTGTCGCATGAGCGATATCACGAATTACGCCCCACTCTTCCTTATAGCTGATTGGCGAGAAACGGTCTGCACCTTTGAATGATGCACTCATCTCTGGTGTGAAGCGGTAGCTGAAGAAGGCTTCGTTGATCTTCTCAACTAGCTCTGGTTTTAGGTTGTAAGCGTAACCGAAAGCAGACGTAGGGAATCGTGGGCTGCGGTAGATGATCTTAAGCTCAGAATCATCAACACGACCTGCAGCTACCATACGATCGTACACGTCAGATGCCACAGGTGCTGCATCATAGTCTCCATTGAAGACACCTAGGATAGATTGGTCGTGTTTACCTGAGTACAGCACTTTGTAGTCTTCATCTGGCACTAACCCTTTAGCTGGGAATAACGCACGAGGAGCTAGGTTGCCAGAGTTTGATGATGCAGAAGTGTGTGCAACCTTTTTACCTTTTAGATCAGCCATGGTGTTGATGCCACTGTCTTTGCGCACAATGGTGATCAGATTGTAACCTTGGAAACCAGACTCATCGCCTTTCACTGCAATTGGAACGTAACCCGCTAGGTTAACCGCGTAACCAGTTGGACCCGTAGAGAAACCAGCAACGTGCAAACGACCAGAACGCATCGCTTCTACTTGTGCAGAGTTCGAGTGCACGGTGTAGTAGATCACTCGCTTACCTGTGATTTTACTTAGGTGAGCTTGGAAGTCGGCAAACGCATCTTTGTATAGCGCTGGGTCTTCTACTGGTGTGTAGGTAAACACAAGTGTGCTTGGATCATTCCATTCATCTGGGTTCTTTGGTGAGTCTGCCACCAAATCTTGGTTTTCATCACAGTATCGATCGTCTAACACACCACGGCTAGAGCAGTCGCTTGCCATAGCCATTGAAGGAAGTAGTAATGAGCTAGCGATTAACAGTCCTTTAACACTGATTTTCATATTCAAACCTTACTTTTACTTATTGTTGAAAGTCGCCTTCACTATTGCAGCCTTTATGCCATATTTTTATTCTTTTAAATTCAACAACTTAACGAAAATATCAAATTCAACAATCTATTTTGAGTCATTCATGTCCAACCCAAAAGCTTACATTTGGGTCATTTATGTCCCATCAATTTTAACGGTAAAAAAAGAGCCCGAAGGCTCTTTGGTTCACTACTTTTTCTCTTAGTATTCTTCAATAATCCAGATAACTTAGGCGTCGCTGTCCATGCAGTTTGCGTAGTAAGTTACCGTTGCAGGCCAGTCGCTGAATACGCCCATCACACCTACATCTTGTGCCAACACATCGAGCATTTTCATCATGTCGCCATCATTGTTGATGCCATCTTTCACGCTCTTGTAGTACCAACCGCCGCCTTGCGCTAGTGGGCCTGAACGTTCCAGAGTCCATGCGATAATCTCGAGGTCTGCATCTTTAGCGAGTTTGGCGTAGTTAGACGCAACCAGTTCATTGTTCTCATCTAAATCAACCAGAGCAAACAGGGGCGGCGCGATGATGTTTACACCCGCATCGTGCAGCTCTTTCATGTTCTCAACAGAAGCGACAAAGTCCGCTTGCTCGTAAACACGGTCATCAAGATAAACGGCTTGTTTACCGAATTGGGGTGCTGCTTTGATCCAGTACTTCACATCATCTAGGTTGAACGATTGCAAGTAAGTCTCTGAAGGTGCAAAGCCCGCATCTTTTAGTTCATCCACCAGCTTTTGCGCGTACATCTCTTGGCTGAAGCCATTGAAAGGCATCTCAACCGCTGCCGATTTCAATTCAGGTGTCACTTTCACACCGTGTTCTTTAAACAGCGCCGCACTTTCTGCGTGCGTCATTAACGTCCCGCTCTGGCTGTATAGATCCGTTCGCCAACCCGGAGTGCCGTTCATGTACTCTTCGACTGTGGTTGCTTTCGGGTTCGCTCCATCCATTTTTCCTTTTAACGTCTTAAACTCCGCTAGCGTGAAATCGGAAGTACGACACTCAACCTGAGCATCTTCGCCTGTCGCAGGGTTCGCCGGTTTAAATGGAACTGAACACTTCTTAGCAAGCTCTGGGTGAGCCAATACATCGGTTGTGGTGTGCAGGTCACTTTGAGAATGTCGACACACCAATTCCTTATCTTTAGTGAAAGTAACATCACACTCTACGACACCGGCTCCCATCTGAATCGCCGCTAAGTAAGACTCTTTAGTGTGCTCGGGAAACTGCATTGCAGCTCCACGATGCCCAATAGAAAAATTACTACGATGAAAAGGCCCTTCGCTACAACTGAGCAGCTTGGTTTTCAAAGGGCTCTCGTCCATATTGTTGACTAAAAAGAGGGGACGAGGACCTAGGTTTGCTGACTCTGTCGCCGCCCATGCTGTTATTGAGCTAACGCCGAGTATCAGAGCAATCGAACCTTTCAGTATTTGCTTCATGTTTGTATCTCCTTGCAACAAGCAATTATTTTTCTAATTTCCTTAATCCGGTCATTTCTATTTTTCTGATATGACCTCATGTGGGCTGATGCCACAATGTTGGGATTGCACGCTTTGTGCCAAATGTTAAAACTCTTTTATTACAATTACTTGAAACAGTTAATCATTCGACTAAATGATAAATGGGTCATTATTGTCTTGTGCTTTTTCTTCCGCTTTGTCTTTTGGTTTATGTTTGCTCTTTGCTCCTCAAGAACCAAGTTAATGAGTTAGGCTTTAAAGCTCTCTTTATCCAACTGGTGTTTCTTCATTTTTCGATAAAGCGTTTTTCGGGGCAGATTCAGCTTGCTTGATACCTCATTGATATTGCCTGCGCTCTCTATCAAGGCTTCGGTTAATACATTTCTCTCGTACTGATCCATCTGCTTTTCAAAGGCGAAATCTTCCCCAGTCGATTCACAAATCGGTGATTGAAGATCAAAGCCATCGCCGACAATACCGAGTACAAATCGGTCGGCAACGTTACGCAACTCACGCACATTTCCTGGCCATTCATGTCGGCACAACTGTTGTATCTGTTCGGGATAAATCGTCGAAGGACGCGTCTTGTATTTGTGGCTCGCTTGAATCACAAAGTGGCGGAACAACACCTGAATGTCCTCTTTGCGTTGGCGGAGTGCCGGGAGGCTAAGGCTGGCAATATTTAAGCGATAGAAAAGGTCGGCTCTGAATTCACCAGATTCACTGAGGCTTGCGAGGTCAGCTTTACTCGCGGCAACCACCACAATATCGACAGGTATCAATTCATTACCGCCCACACGCTCGATCACTCGTTCTTGAATCACGCGTAGCAACTTAATCTGCACTGCAATCGGCATACTTTCAATTTCATCAAGAAACAGAGTGCCGCCATTGGCTTGTTCTATTTTTCCGATGCGTTTCTTATTGGCACTGGTAAACGAGCCCGCTTCATGACCAAACAGCTCACTCTCAATAATGCTCTCTGTCATGCCACCACAGTTTATTGCGACAAACGGCTTTGTCTTACGACGACTAAACTGATGCAAGGCGCGAGCAATCACCTCTTTGCCAGTGCCTGTCTCACCGTTAATGATGGTATCGACGCCAGTATGAGAGAGCGCAAGCACTTGCTTACGTATGGTATCCATCGCTTGCGATTGACCGATAACCACAGATTCAATCGGTAGTTCTGTATCCTGATCGTCGTCTAACGTTGCAGGGCTGTTTTGCTGACACTGTGCCAACGCCAAGTCGAGCTTTTCTACCAACTCACTGGCATTGAGGGGCTTTTCCAGAAAATCGAACGCTCCTAATTTCATAGCCTCGATTGCCATCGGAATATCACCATGCCCACTCATCAGTAATACAGGAACATTGGCTGCGCGATGTTGGATTGAACTCAACAACGTAAGCCCATCCACTTGTGGCATCCGAACATCACACAACACCACCGACTGACTGTTTGCGTTCAGGGACTTTAGACCAAGGTTTGGGTCGGTAAAGCTAGTGACACGAAAACCCTCGAGTTCCAACATTTCACTCACGGCTTCAACGACGTCGGTTTCATCGTCGATAAGAACTATGTGTTTTTCTGAAGTCATGAGTCTGTGCCTTTTGGTAGAGTGACGATAAACGTGGTGCCTTGGTGTTCAACCGATTCGACGTGAATCGAGCCGCCAAAGTCTTTAATTATGTTGTATGCGATAGACAAACCGAGCCCGAGCCCCTTACCGGTTGTCTTACGGGTATAAAATGGGTCGAACAGATAAGGAATGTCCTCTTCGGGTATTCCTAATCCATTGTCCTTAACTGCAATTTGAATAGTGTTCGGATACTCTTGAGTGGAGATGCTGAGCTGGGGCCGCTCCCTGTGTTCAACGGCATCCAACGCATTGCTGATTAAATTAACCAGCACCTGCTCTAAGCGAATGCTGTTGGCTCGAACCATTTGATCGCTTTGTGGGAAATACTGAATTGACACCCTACTCTGCCGAGTTTCAAAGAGAGCGATCGCGTCATCAATCACCTTATCCAACTCGACATTATCAATTTTGCCATCGCTCTTACGCGAAAATGCCTTCAAGTGACGTGTAATCGCAGCCACTTTATCTAACAAGATCTCAATCTTTTTCAGGTTCTCTTCTGCTCTGTCTGGCCTTTGCTTACCTAACCATAATTGAGCACTTCGAACGTGACTGTTTACTGCGGTCAGAGGTTGATTGATCTCGTGAGTAATGCCGACACTTAACTGCCCCAACGCGGCCAGTTTTCCAGCTTGAATGAGCTCATCCTGAGTAACACGCAGCTTGGCCTCGGCTAAGGTACGTTCTTCCACCTCTGCCTCCAATTTACGGTTGGTTTGCTTGACGACTTTGGCGGTGGTTTGAAATACCTTTAAGTACTTAGCCATTTGCGTCACTTCGTCTTTGCCACGAATCGCGACTTCGGTATCTAAATGGCCCGTAGAAATCGCGAACATGTTGTCTTTAAGCTGTAATAGCCTTTCCAAAATACTCTTGCGCACATAGAACCATGAGATAGCCGCGGCAGCTAACACACTAAAAAGAGAGAGAAAAAGTGACAAACGTTGGTTCGATTGCAAAGAGTGTTGCGCCTGCTGAATCGACTGATCAATATTGCGGTTCACTTGGCTAGTGTTACGTTCGATTTGTACCGTTAACTGATTCAAATGCTCACGGCTGTTTTGTAAGAAATATTGCTCTTGATAGAGATGATCGAGCGCTTTGTTTTTCAGCCCATACAAGCTGCTATCACTTGAGGCTAGGTTGTAAATCACGGTAAGTTGATTGTCCAATGTTGGAAAATCACTTCTTAGATCGCCACTTACCCATAGCTGCCACCATTCTTCTCCAACCTGCTCAAGTCGTAAACTGGTGTAATCCAGCTCATTAAAACTGGCGTCGTTATACAGTTTTTCTACCAAGCCTAATTGGTAGTACAGCAGGGATTTTAATTGCGTGAATTGAACCTGCTCTTTGGCTGAATCAGGCAAGCTATCGAGTGAATCACTGGCTTGCTGCAATAGCGGGTAAAAGCCTTCGAGTAGATTTCGAAGTTCTTGGTTGAGCTGTTCAGATTCAATCTCACTTTGGTACAACAGACTGAGGCTATTGTTAACTTGAGCAATAAGATCTTTAAAATAGGAGTGATAATCCGGAAATTGCACCATAACGCTATTCATAACTGAAATAGCATCTTCAATTTTAAGCATCGCTTGTTTACGCTCTAAATTGGATTCCGCATCACTGAGTTGAGATGAGGTTGTGATAATGACACGCACCATGTCATTTAAGCGAGCTGCGTTATCTAAAGCGGGGATTTCACTCTCTTTTAGCTCAACAAGGCGTTGATTTAGGTTATCAAAGGTGAAACTGGAGACTACCGAGAGGAAGATTGTAGTCATCGATAACATGGCTAACGCCAGCACCAAACGCAGCTCTATGCCTTTCCAGCCAAACCACTTACGACGCGGAATCTTGATCGGAAATGGACGTTCAAAACGGTCCTTGTTGTCTATCACCTCTGAGACACGACTACTCACTCGCCCCACCTTCTTCTCATCAAAAACCAGTAGTAAAGGTCAATGATTCAATCAGTTAGGTGGTTAGCCCGACTTAAAGCCACTTCAAATAGTTTTAGTGAAACTATGAAAACAAGAGTAATCATTAACATTTCACATAAAACACCATAACAAGTATTTTATAAACCCCAGACTGTCTGTTTTGAGAGAGAAGAAGGTGACTTCACCGACAGAAACGTGATTACTCTATCATATTAAAAAAATCGCATAAGCTTTCACCTATGCGATTTCATCAATATCACGTCAATTTAATAGCCGAGACTCAACGAGTTAAAGAATGATCATCCCATCTCGATAAGTCAGTGCTGGCGACACGTCTTGACCAAGTAATACAGGGCCGTCGAGGTCGACAATTTCAGATTGCACAGCGATTGGCAGCGCTGCACGCATGGCCAATGAAGTGCCAAGCATACAGCCCGACATAAGAGTGAAGCCAAGCCTTTGCGCTTCTTCGGCAAGTGCTAACGCTTCTGTCAGACCACCGGTTTTATCAAGCTTGATGTTGACCATTTCATACTTGCCCAATAGCGACGAAAGCTGCGACGTGGTGTGGCAGCTTTCATCAGCACACAGTGGGATAGGATGCTTGATGTGTGCCAACGAGGCATCATGCTGCTGTGGTAGCGGCTGTTCTATCATCGCCATATCAAACTCAGCCAATTGGTTAAACAGTTCTTCAAGATTCAGCCCTGCCCACGCTTCATTGGCATCCAGTACAATTTTAACCCCAGGAGCCGCTTCTCGGACAGCGCGCACACGCTCTACTACTTGCTCACCATCAAGCTTCACTTTTAGAAGTTTCGCACCGTTCGCCACATAATCTCGAGCTTGTGTTGCCATCGCTTCTGGTGTGCCAATCGAAACTGTCATTGCGGTAACAATCTGCTTAGGTAACTCGAACAAGCTATTCGGAAAGATCTGGTCGTTCTGCTGCGATTGATAATCCCAAAGCGCACAATCGATAGCATTACGCGCAGCCCCTCCAGTCAATAAAGACTGAAGATAATCTCGTAATTCTTCAGGATCGGTCATACCACGCTCAAAAGCCGTTTCAAGAGAGCTAGAAGCTTGTTGAATTTGCGCCAACACAGACTCGGGTGACTCACCATAACGTGGGTAAGGTGTACACTCACCTTGCGCTTGTTTACCATTATGCTCGATGTAAACGCGAACAACATGACACTCTGTTCGGCTGCCTCGAGAGATGCGAAAAGGCGTTTGCATCGCGATAGTAATAGGTTCTGCAGTAATCTTCATAATTTCACTCGGTTGATGTTCGCTTTAACAAATGGAAACGTAGAAATGATGAAATCGTTAAAGTGAATGTCGCAAATGATCAGTAATGTGTTGTACACCAAATCGCACCGGATCCGTCACGGGCACTTGATAAAGTGTGGTCCATTCTTGGCACAATGTCTCAGCCTCTTCAATGCTAATCGCCGATGTGTTCAGGCAGATACCCACCAGCTTCACATCTGGACTTGTCAGTCGCGCAGCTTGTAAATTAGCGTCAATCGTCTGTTCTATCGTTGGCAATTTGGCATGCGGAAGGTTGCGAATATGTGGTCGCCCGACTTCATGACATAAAACCAACGCATCAGCTTGCGCACCATGCAATAAACCCAAACTCACGCCTGCAAAAGAAGGGTTAAATAAAGAGCCCTGCCCTTCAATGATGTCCCATTCGTGATCATTAAAATCTGGGCTAATCGCTTCAACCGCACCAGAGATGAAATCTGCCACCACTGCATCAATCGAAATACCGCTGCCTTCAATCAAGATGCCAGTCTGCCCTGTCGCTTTGAATTGAGCAGATATTCCCGCTTCTTTAAGCGATTTTTCTATCGCCAATGCAGAAAACATCTTGCCTACCGAGCAATCGGTTCCGACAGTGAGCAGACGCTTGCCTTGGCGAAGCTTGCCATTACCAACGTTTAGAACACCATCAAAATGGCGCACATCATGAAGCTTAGTCAATCCTCGCAGCTGCATGTCAGCAAGCGGTGAGAATTCACTCAAGCGCTGGTGCATGCCGGATGCAATCTCAAATCCCATTTCTGCAGCGGCTAATATCGTAGGTTGCCATGAGTCAGGGATAACGCCGCCCGGGTTTGCAGTGCCAATCACGAGCGTTTTCGCTCCCTGCGCTTGTGCCTGTTGCAAGGTCAGATCCGTCAAGCCAAGAGAAACGGTCTCTTCTGTTAAACGTAATTGACCAAGGCAGATTTCTGGTCGCCACTGATGAATACCACGAGCAGTTTTTGCAGCCAGAGGGTCAGTAACATCCCCAAGAAAAAGAAGGTAAGGTTGAGCGATAGACATGTGTATTCCTAATTAAGAAGTCCTTGTATGGATTTACCTTAATTAAGAAGTTGAGCCCTGCCGAATGCCTATTTATCGCGTGCCTATAACATGATGTTATGGGTAGCTGATGTTATGGGTAGTAATTGGAGACGGTAAACTAATCAGCTAACAGCACTTAGCTAATAACATGAGCGCTGCAGTGCTGAAATGAACTGTTTAGCTGCAATCGACTGTGGCGTATGTTCTGCGCATAGAGTCGATACTGAGAAAGTAATAGCTGGTTGAAGCGGCAACACACAGACTGCATCGTCATTTTGATACTGTTCTGCCGTCCACGGATCAACAATCGCAAACCCTGCTTGGTGCTTAACCAGCTCCGCTGCAGCGCTGTATCCGCGTACCGATATTGGATGATGATAATGCTCATCTCGCGCAATCAAGCTTTGATGGAGCAGCAAACCCAAAGGGTCACGACTATCAAGCCCGATGATTGGTAACGGATAATTGATTAAGTCATCAAGGGTTAACTCTGTCGGTAGATGCTCTACAGTGTTAGATGGAACTAGAACCTGAAGGGATTTGGTTAATAGCGTTTCTGACAATATCGCTGGCGGTGCTTCGTCTCCAAATGCGATAGCAATATCAAGCTCATGCTTTAATAGCCCAGCACATAGTTCGTCACGGTTGGCAGTCAGCAATTCAAAAGAAAGCTCTTGTTTACTGGAATATTGCTCACGAGACATTTGGGCGACTACCGGAGTCAGCAATTTGGTCGCTAGAATCGGCGGCGCACCAATACGTAAGTGCTGATGGCCTTGCTTCACTTTGTTGGTCAAAGACCGAAATTGGCCTAATTGTTGGTAGACCTTCTCCGCTTCTGGTAACAAGGTTTTCGCTTCAACCGTTGGCACCAATCGCCCTTTGACACGCTCGAACAAGCCAAACCCCAGCTGCTGCTCGGTGTGCGCCAAAATACGCGTCACATTAGGCTGGGACACATGCAAGCTTCGTGCGGCTCCAGATACGGTTCCGGTCTGCATAATGGCGTAAAAGACTTCCAGTTGTCTTAGGTTCAAATTGATGTCCTTGTGATTCTCGAGCGCAATTAAGCCACTAGACTAACATATACATTGCTATTAAAGGCTGACATAAACGAAGGTTACATAGTCTCCGCGTTGGATGTGTTGGTCATGTAATTCATTGGTGTCATGCCTGTTTTCTGGCGAAAGAAATGAATAAATGCACTGTCACTGGAGAACTCCAACCTATCGGCGACATCCGATATGCGCATGCCACTCGACAGCAATTCAATCGCGCCCAACAAGCGCCACTGCTGCCGCCAACTTTGATATGGCATTCCGGTTTCCCTATTAAAGATCCGAGTGATCGTCTTTTCGCTCGCTCCAACAACCTCACTCAACTGTGCCAACGACGGTGCCATAAAATCTTGATTATCAATATCAGATAACCAAGATTTTAGGCGATGATCTTGAGGTAACGGCAAAGACAGATACACCTCTTGCGAGTCGTTCAGCTCTTCGATAAACAAATTCAACGTATTGATTTGCTCACTATTAGGCTTATCGAATGCCCAAAATGCCATTCGCTCTATCAAGACTCTCATTAACGCCGTGATATCGAAAATCATCACACCTCTTGGTAAGCGCTCTGACAAGGATTGATCAAAGTACAGCGAGCGATACTGAGTAATGTTGGTCATCTGAGCATCGTGTTGAACGCCTTTCGGGATCCATGCCGCCCTCATTGGGGGTAAGACATACTTCACATCTTCCAATGTGATTGTCATGCATCCGTGCTTCGAAAACAGTAACTGGTCTTTTTCATGAAAATGTATGCCGGAAGCGTGATTAGAAACCTCAGCAGCAACACCAACCACTAACCCGTTATGGTCGTCTGCACAAAAGTCATCTTGTTCTGAAATCAATGCCATTTAGCAGCTTGTCCTTATTTCGATGTTTTATGTCCAAATCTCATTATAAGACATTAGCACATCATGCCTAGAATAGTACCTGTTCTGTTATCCCTCTGATTAAGAGGTTCAGGAAATAACTAAATCATTACGATGTTAATTAGAGGTATTTGAAAACAAAAAATGAACAAGATTATTGGAAAAATTTCTATCCCATTAGCGGTTGTGTTGCTGATGTTTCCACAAATAGTAGAAACCATGTATAGCCCGGCTCTGACTTCTGTAAAAAACCATTTTGGGGTTAGCAGTAGCGAAGCGGCACAAGCGATGTCTATATTCTTCATTGCTTTTGCATTCGGAGTCGTATTCTGGGGGCGCATGTGTGATGTATTAGGAAGACGAGTCTCTACCTTACTGGGGTTAGTCGTCTTTATCGTTGCAGCTCTGTTTACCATGTTAGCGCCGACATTCACTTTAATGCTCACGGGCTTTGGCTGCTGTGCTTTTGGTGCCGCTGTTGGTTCTGTTTGCACACAGACTATTATCCGTGATGGTTATCAAGGTAAAGAACTCAGCCACGTCTTCTCGATTGTGGGTACCTCTATTGGGATCAGCCCTGTTGTTGGGATGTTGGCTGGTAGTTGGTTGACGTCTGTGGGTGGCTATAAATGGGTATTCATGGCGATGGTGGTACTTGTGGCTATCTTACTGATTTGGTCACTAGGTAAACTGCCAGAAACAAAGCCTGCAAATACAAAAAGAGACAGCCTAATCTCTGTTGCTATAAAAATGCTTACCGATGCACACATCTGGTACGTAACGTTAATGGTTGGGCTATTTAATATAGCGCTATTCTCGTACTACAGTATTGCCCCGTTTATGTTTGAGCAATTAGGGGCAAGTGTGAACTTTTTTGGTAATACCGGTTTTATTCTTGCGATGGGGTCAGTATTAGGCTCTGTTATTAATATGAAGCTAATTCGCATGCATTTAAGCCATGACAAAATTGTAGCGTTTGCGTCTTGCCTATTACTGATTGCAGGCATTGGTGTGTTTATCATGCAGGAATCCGTTTGGTTCTTCATCCCAATGGTATTTGTATCGTTATCATTTGGCCTTGCGTTACCTAATTTGCTCAGTGGCGCTTTGACTAAATATCACGACCATTTAGGCAGTGCCGGAGCTCTATTAGGCCTGTTTTATTACTTGATTATTGGCTTTGGCTTACACAGAGCAGCCGAGTTCGCCGACCTAGCATTGACGCTTTTGGCTTGCGCAATTGTCGCCATTGTATTGGTTGTCATGCACACACTGCATCAGATGAAGCGTCAATAGCCTTACCTCTTAAAACAAAAAAACCACCTTTTTAGGTGGTTTTTTTATTACTGACATACATTAACTAATATAAAGGCAACTCAAATGACAACATTACTTTATATCGCGTTATCTATTGCGGCCATCTTCTTCATATTTGCCATCGCTAAATATATTTTAAACCTGTTTCTCTTCGACTTTAGCGATATTGAGTTTTAAAAATATCTAACCACGAGCGTCAGATTAGCACTTCTCTTTGATCACTAAATGGTTGCGATTATCACGGCTTTTCTTAATCAGCTCGTTGCTCTCGTCCATTTCATCTGACTTAGCAAGGCGATCATAAAGCAGCACATTCACGGTTGCGGCCAAGTTCATGCAACCCACCGTTGGAACGTACACCACGTGATCTGCTCTATCGGCAACGTCTTGAGTAATAGAACCATCTTCTGGGCCGAAAATGTAAATCGCATTTTCTGGGTGTTTAAAACGTGGTAGTGGTGTAGCACCTTCCGCAAGTTCCACACAAACAATCTTGGTTTCAGGATCAAGGTTATCTAAAAACGACTCGACACCGGTCAGTGGGATGGTGCGCGTTGCACTCTTGGTATCGGTGTGGAATTTAGCGGCTTTTTCGTAGCGTTGCCCTGTGTATTTAACTTCATCGACCTGATAACAACCAGCCGCACGCATAACAGCACCAACGTTTGTCGGGCTCTTCGGGTTAGTTAAACCAATAGTCACATGGCTTTTGTTCATGAATCTTTCTCACTTAACGAATAGACATAGCAGGGTGCTACAAAGCGTCGCATTCTAACAAAGCAACGTCGAATTCAAAAGCATCGAAACAGATGAGTCGCATCTCCTTTAAGCCCCTAGTTGCAAGGGGTGTCACATCAAAAATTTAACCGCCATCATATTTATAAAACAAAAACACTCTAGGGTAACAATTAAACAACAAGCCCATTTACATTTTGAAACCACATTAATAATGTGTTGAAAATTGCATGAGACAATCACACAGGAAGCGTGACATGACCCTAACCATCAAAAACCGCCTTTATATTCTCTCTTTCATTCCACTGCTGCTGATGGCAATCGGGATGATGAGTGTGACGTATATGAAGAGCACCGAGCTAACCGCACAACAAGTAGAATCGACGCGTAGCAATATGATGGCGATGAAAGAAAAGGAACTCAAAGCGTATCTGCAAATGGCCCAGTCTTCTATCAGCCCGTTCTTAGAAAGAGGTGCAACATTAGAAGAGGCCTTGCCAACCTTAAGAACACTCGAGTATGGCGAATCGGGCTATATCTTTGGTTACGACTCTAAAGGTGTGAGAGTGGTCGTCGGACAGAATACGGATGGCATTGGCAAAAACTACTACGACCTACAAGACAAAAAAGGCAATTACCTGATTCGTGACCTCATCAAGAACTCAAAGCTTGGCGAATTCACGACTTACTATTTTCCGAAACTTGGTCAATCTGAAGCACTACCAAAACTCAGCTACTCGATATTCATTCCACAATGGGACTTGATGCTCGGCACTGGTTTTTATACTGACGATATTGATGCAGTCATTGCCGAGATGAAAGAGAGTTCAAACGCAGCCCTTCAAAGTTCATTGACTGCGATCGCCCTTTTCTGTGGCTTGATCGCCCTAGTGGTTGCCGTGTTCGCTGTTGCTGTGAACCGTACCATCATGAAGCCGCTAGAACAGTTTGATCATTCAATTAGCGCATTCGCAAGTGGTGAAGCCGACTTAACGGCACGAATGGAAACCTTCAAAGCACCGGAATTCGCAAAGCTCAGCGAGAACTTCAATGCTTTTGTTGCTAGCCTTCAAACCATCATTCGCAGCGTAAGCGATGTTGGCCAGCAAGTGGTGGCTGAGACAAGCAGCATGTCTTCCCGCGCGGCACAGGTCGACGAAATTGCCACCGGTCAGCGCAAAGAAACAGAACAAGTTGCTACCGCTATGACAGAGATGACAACAACGGCGCAGGAAATCTCAAGCAACGCTAGCCAAGCCGCGGATTCAGCCAAGCTTGCAGAAAGCAATGCCAAAGAAGCTCAACAGATCGTAAACGCAGCAGCTGATTCAGTAGCCGGCCTAGCGAGCGAAGTATCTGAAGCCAACACCGTGGTATCTCGTCTAGAAGGCGATGTACAAAACATTTCCTCTTCGTTGGCTGTCATTCAAGACATTGCCGAGCAAACTAACTTATTAGCACTGAATGCCGCAATTGAAGCAGCTCGTGCAGGTGAACAAGGTCGTGGTTTTGCAGTAGTCGCCGATGAGGTTCGTAAGCTGGCAAGCCGAACTCAAGAAAGTACGGGCGACATTCACAAAATGATTGAACAGCTAAAAGCCGCTTCAGACGCTGCAGTCAAAGCGATGGATTCAAGCCAAAACCGCAGTGCTCAAACGGTAGAAGAAGCTAATGCTGCAGCGGCTGCATTGGCTAAGATCCAAGAGTCGATCGATACCATCATGGACATGAACTCACTGATTGCTACAGCAACTGAAGAACAGAACATTGTTGGCCAAGAGATATCTCAACGTATTGTCGTAATATCAGACCAAAGCTCTCAATCGGCATCACTAGCCAATCAAAACCGTGCTGGTAGCCAAAACCTCAATAACCGCGCGAATGAGCTCTACCACCTAGTGGATCGTTTCACGGTCTAACCTTTATCCTCTAAAATAAATTCGGGCTTTAGGTTCCCCAATCTGAAGCCCGAATTTCTCAGTCTCAACTCAAACCTTCCCCCCGTTCTTTGTTCTTCCTTTTTCATCAGCTTTAAGTGCCAATTTACAAAAGTCAGTTAAACTTAGTGAGTTGTAAGGTCATTGACTCGTAGGTAGGCAGATAAGATGTTTAATTCAGATAAGAAGAAGGTTCGTGATTTATTGATCGCCACGCGCTTTGGCGTATCCGCTTCAGAGATGAAAACCATAATTGGTGTTGAACAGAGCAAAGCAATGAAGTGCATTCTTCAGCTCAAAGAGGAAGGTGAAGACATTCACACACTTGGAGAAGGCAACAACCCCGAAGAGTTAGTTTTGTATTCCATCGGAGATATTGAGCCTTAAGCGAGTTAAATTTTAGTCTGAGTTCTAGCTTCGATACACATGCTGTTTAGCGGGCAATGTTGACACTTTGGCTTGGGGTTACAAAACTGCTGCCCATGCTCAACCAACAACCCATGGTAGTAGCCGTACCTTTTTGTATCCAGGGGGATCACGCTCTCCATCAAGGCTCGAAACTTCTCATACGATTTAGGCACATCGAGTCCGTTGCGAGTTAAGATTCTTCGCGCGTACGCATCAATGACGAAAGACGGCTTACCTATCGCATAGACCAAAATCGCATCAGCCGTTTCGCCACCAATCCCTTTCACTTCCAGTAACTCTTTACGAAGCTGATCTTTGTCTTGTTCACGAACCACAGACATGTCGTAGTGGTACTTCGAAAACCACTCCGTCACAGCCTTTAACTTGATGGCTTTCTGATTGTAGTAGCCACTGGAACGAATCTTTTGGGCAAGTTCATCAAGTTCGATGTCAGCAACCGACCTTGGATTGCATTTCTCACCTAAGTTAATGAGTGCTTTCTCTGCGTTCTTCCAGTTGGTGTTTTGAACCAAAATAGCGCCTAAAACAATCTCGTAAGGATCGTTCCTTTGCCACCAATCAAAATAGCCATAATGCTGTTCGAGTGTATCGAACACACTGAGTATCAACTCACTTTGACTTGCTGAATGACGCTCAATGTCGGTCATAGGATCAATCCAATTGCTCAGAAAGGAAGTCTACGAGCAAACGAACCTTTGAAGACAGATTACGGTTCTGCGGGTAGAGCGCCCAGATCCCCTCTTTATCGTCTCGGTAATCGGAAAGTACTTCGACCAACTCACCAGAATCAAGATCTTCACTCACGTAGTATTCAGGTAACTGCACCAAGCCTATACTCTGCTTCGCTGCATCCAACAAGGCTAAACCACTATTGCACTTGATACGTCCATTAACACGGACGGAGCGAGGGCGACCGTTTTCTTTAAAGCGCCAGTGCTCAAAGCCACCGACTAAACATTGATGGTTGGTCAATTCGGAGAGCGTATGAGGCTCACCATAATTCTCAATATATTCAGGGCTTGCGCATACGTAGAGCTGGCGTTGAGAAAGCTTTTTTGCGACGAGACTTGAATCTTCTAATCGACCAAGACGGATTGCGACATCAACACCCGAGTCGATCAAATCGAGCTTTTGATTGGTCAGCATTAACTCTAGCTCGACTTGCGGGTGAAGCTTTAAAAATTGGTGCAGTATTGGGGCTAGTTGGCGCTCACCGTAGGTGACAGGAGCCGTTACTTTCAGAAGCCCCTTAGGTGTCGATTGCATTTGTGTTACCGCCAATTCCGCAATCTCTAAGCCCTCGACCAACAATTTACACTGCTGATAATAGAGCTGCCCTGCTTCTGTTAGCGAAACCTTTCGAGTCGTTCGATTGAGCAGTTTCACCGCGAGACGTTCCTCGAGGTTTGCTACTCTGCGACTGATTTGAGCGACCGATGTAGCAAGCTTCTGCGCAGCACCTGTAAAACTCTCACGCTCTGCGACTGCAACAAACTCACTTACCCCTTCCCAATTGGCCATGCCTTTACCTTGTGCTGAACTGTGGATACCCATGCAGTGTATTGAAGTTACCGATTTCTGTCACCTTGCTTGATATGCTTTGTGCATAACTCCCTGCTCATGGTGCCTATTGGACTAACTTCTTACATAAGTTCGTTTTTGTCCTAACATTAATCCTATCAACTGTTGTTAAGTTGAAAACTCGAATCACTGGTTACACAACAAAGTCAGGTACTCTTATGAAAAAATTAATCATACTTGCATCAACTCTTGTACTCAGCACCACAGCGTTCGCAGCAACTAAAACGACGATCCAAGAAACAACGCTTAAGTCTGATACCTTTGTTACTGAAGCGGAAGCATACGATGCAGGCAAGAGCCTTATGGCTGAGCTAAGCACAAAGACACCGTTTGAACTTTCAAGAGAGCTGCCACAGTTCCAACAAACAACAAAATACGATTCGTTCAAAATTGATGACGCGAATATGGAAGTGAAGAAAATCACTAACATGAACGGCGATGTTCACTACCAAGCTAACGTAAAAGTTGACTATCGTTACAAATACCAAGACGGTCGTAGCAGCTAATTACTGACAGCACACGGTCAACAACGGATCATGTATCTAAAAAGAAAGCCCGAACTCATGGAGTTCGGGCTTTCTGCTATTTCTTTGCGGCTAACGAGAACAAACCACGTTCATCTCAGCTCTAAATATTACACCTCAAACTGAGAAACTAGGCTATCAAGCGCCTCACATTGCTCGGCCAAAGCCATACACGCATTTTCAGCGCTGCTCGCCATCTCAACCATTTGCATCGTACTTTCTGCGATACGTTGAACATTTTTGTTCACTTCTTCAGACACTTGAGACTGCTGAGAAGCTGCCGTCGCAATCTGCGTGTTCATGTCATTCATCTTACCTATTGAATTACGAATCTCACTCAAAGAAGACGCTGCAGTCCCTGCTTGAATAATGGTTTTCTCGCCGCTGATTTTGCTCTCGCTCATCACGCCAACAGCATGCTTAGCCCCGATCTCTAAACGCTCAATCATCGCCTCGATTTCACCAGTGCTGTCTTGAGTTTTACTTGCCAATGCACGTACTTCGTCCGCGACTACAGCAAAACCACGACCTTGTTCGCCAGCACGTGCCGCTTCGATCGCTGCATTTAAGGCCAACAAATTAGTTTGTTCAGCAATACCTTTGATCACGCCAAGAATAGAGGCGATGTTTTTCACATCAGTATCCAATTCCTGAACCACACCACCCGCGTTCTCAATATCTTGAGCTAGACGTTCAATTGATGTCACGGTTAGACCAAGCGTAGTGTCTGCCGACTCCACTTCGTGATTCGCAACGTTACTTGCGGTAGCCGCATCTAGGGCATTACCACTCACCACTTCGCTAGTCGCCTGCATTTCATGAACAGCAGCCGCAACAACTTCACTCTCTCGCTGTTGGTTTGAAGAGAATTCAGCAACGCTTTGAGTGAGCGACTTAATATTTTCCATCTCAGCTCGAACAGCGTTTGACGTGAAAATTACTTGCTCAACCGTAACGTGGATTTTGCCAACAAACTGATTGAAAGCAGAGCTTAAACGAGCAATCTCGTCGTTCCCTTCCACCTTCATGCGCTGAGATAAGTCACCATCACCTGATGCGATCTCATTCATTGCTTTCTCAACGTTCTGAATTGGTTGAACAATGAAACGGTTCGATAACCACATCGCAAACAATGCGGCAAAAACAGCGACTGCCATTCCAACCTCAATGATCAACTTGCTTGATTCAATTGAGTCGCCCGCTTGCTGACGCAGCTCTTTCTGCTTCAACTCAATCAGGGTACGGATATCACGCAGTTGTTTACGGATAATCGCAAACTCAGCATCTAACGCTGGCGAGTAATCAATGTTGTATTGATGTGCATTCGCTGGGTCAGCAAACATAGGTTCGTGTAGCGCGACCCACTTACTCATCGCATTAACCAGTTTAGACAGTTCACCACGTGAAGAAGGATCTAACACACCAGCTCGATACAAAGTCTCAACACTTTCAAAGCGTGGAACCGCTTTATAAGCGTTGTCTTTGAATTCGAACTTTTGATAGTCAATCGCCGCCTGATCTTTCGCAAGTAACAAGCCTTGCGCTGAAGCGATGATTTGGTAGATATCGCGGTAGCCATCTTCTAGGTTATCTAGAACAGGTTGAACGACATTGTTGAGCTCGTTATTAATCGCAGCTTGAGCATTTGATCTGATAACGTTGAGCACGGTAACGGTAGAAAAAACAATCACAATCACCAACAGCGGGATCGCGATTTTACTCTTAATCGAAAGATTATTGATATTCATTGGGATTAATAACCACACTTCAAATAGGGATGCGCGCGCAATATACAGCACACATATGAAATCCCGCTAAGCTTTTGTGAGCCTCATCCCATAGCAAACGTTACCGCCTATCTACATGATGACAAATTAGCCAAAGGTTAACTTTTCGCCGCTAAGATATTCTCTGATTTAGACTTATTTTCGACGGATACACGCAAATACTGGAGAAGTGTTAGAAATAACACCATAATATAGGGCTCTAAAATAAGTAGGTAAGAACATGAAAATTTGTGGTGTTGAAATCAAAGGTAACGATGCAGTCATCTGTCTTCTTTCTCTGTCAGATGGTGTATTTAACATTCCTGATTGCCGAGTTTCTAAGGTTTCTATCAGCGACGCTAACGACACACAGAATATGAAAGACTTTCAATTCTCTTTTGCAAAGTTAATGGAAGATTACCAAGTAGAAAAAGTAGTGATTCGCCAACGCCAAACTAAAGGCAAATTTGCTGGCGGTGGCTTCGGCTTCAAACTAGAAGCAGCGATCCAATTGATCGACGGACTAAACGTTGAAGTAGTTTCTCCAGCAGACATCAAAGAAAGCCTGAAGCGTAACCCTCTAATGATGAAGTTCAAAGAGACTGGTCTAAAACAATACCAAGAAGCACCGTTTACAACGGCTTACGCATGCTTGATGAAGCGCTAATCGATAGTCGCTAGAAAGTTATTGATAGAGAAAGAGCCTGAATATTCAGGCTCTTTTTATTTTTAACGGTTTAAAGCTGCTTGTCTTCGGAACCTAATCAATTCGGGCTTCTTCACCACCAGATAAACCGCAGTGGCTGACAACGCAAAACCCATTGCGCCATAGATGTCGAACGACTCGCCGAAGATAAGCCACGCTTGAATTGCGGTTGTCGGCGGTACGAGATAAAACACCGATGCGACACTTGAAGACGCCCCATTCTCCACCATGTAAAGTAACAACAATATTGCGACACAAGATAGAACGACCACCAGCCAAATCAGCGTTAACGTAAATTCTACCGTCCAGTTCACTTGCATGGTTTCGTAGCGCATCGCAAAAGGCAGGAACAACGCTGCAGAAGCCAAGTATTGCACCATTGCACCGCCCACCATGTCTGTCCCCTTACAGAAACGCTTTTGATATAAAGTGCCGCAAGTAATACCTACCAGTGACACTAAGCATAACAGTGTCGCCAAGCCTTTTTGGTCATCCGATTGCCATTCAATATTACCCATTAACACCAAGCTAATACCCGCAAAGCCAAGCGCTAAACCAAGCCATTGCGCAAAGTTAAAACGCTGTGAGGTGAAGCTGACCATGATCAGCGCGGTAAGAATAGGTTGCAGACCCACCAATAAAGAGCTCAAACCTGCAGGCATCCCCATATCAATCGCCAGATAGGTACCACCGAGGTAAAAACCATGAATCAATATCCCAACAACACACGCATGGAAGAATGCTCGACCACGAGGGATACGACGTTTAAGGATTGCAATCAAAACCAAGAACAGCGCTACGTTGGCTACCATCCTAAGTGAAAGTAACGTCGCGGGTTCAGCGTATTCAACACCAAGCCGAGCGCCAACAAAACCTGACGACCACAATATTACAAACACAAACGGAATCATTTTAATCAGCATTACAAACCTCTGGTCAACTCTTCATCAATGCTGTTACCTTAGTTGGGTACAGATAACTAATAAAGATACAGATATAACACTTTAAATGGTTACAGATTGAGAGTCAGTAGATGGGAGAACAGTGTGGAAGTAGAAGTCAGCGGTAATAAATATCTCGCCACCGAGCAACATATTAAGGCTCAAATCGATAAAGGGCTCTTTCACCCTGACGATCGCCTACCCTCAATCCGACAACTAAGCGAGCAACTGGGTGTAAGCAAAAACACCGTGATTCGTGCCTATCAAGAGTTGGAAGCGACGGGCTGGGTATATTCCGTTCCCAAGTCGGGTTATCGCGTTAAAGCCCCCAACACCACAAGTTGGGATGCACCGAGCCAGCCGCAAAAAGTTGACCTTTTATCTGTCACTAAATCTGTACTCTCCCGCCCCAGTGGGCGTTTAAAGTTACAAGCAGGCTCTGCTCACCCAAACATTAACAACCCCGCCATTCGTAGTCTGTACGCTGAAATTGGTCGCCACAGCCGCTTGCAGACTCAACTTCCTGGCTATTACCAACTGCCGCCCGGCGACGAACAATTAGTAAAACAATTGTTAAAGATCACCCACGATCTGGGCGTACCTGCAGGGTCGAAAGAGATTGCTATCACTCACGGCGCGCAGCAAGCGATCAGTTTAGCACTTCGCGCGTTAACCAAACCGGGCGATATCGTTGTAGTTGAGTCTCCATGCTACTTTGGTAACTTACTCCTATTGGAATCACTAGGCTTACAAGCACTTGAAATACCAAGCAGTGTGAGCCATGGAATCGATATTCAAGCACTACAAAATGCCTTAGATAAATGGGAAGTGAAAACGCTGCTGCTGACACCAAACTTTACCAATCCTACAGGATCTAGAATGCCACTTGCCAACCGAAAAGCATTATTAGAGATAACCGGATCTTTGCCGATTATTGAAGATGATGTGTTCGGGAGTTTGGCGTTTGATGCTCCGATTGCGAGCTTGAAAGAACTGGATGACCAAGAACGAGTGATCTACGTGAACTCTCTATCCAAGACTTTGGACTCTCGCTTGCGTGTTGGCTGGCTGCTTTCCGGTCGCTATCAACCTTTAATCGAAAAGTACCTACTGTGTGACAATATGGGTAGCTCCAACCTGATGCAATCAGCGGTCGGCCAGTTTCTCACCACTGGCAAATATCGCAGTCATTTATCTAAGATGAAGCGACTCTATCAAACCAACCAAAAGCAATTTCAAAGCCTTTTGATTCAAGCCTTAGATAGCTACCCTCATCTTGTAGGACGCTACCATCTTTCCAAACCTGAGGGAGCATTTATAAACTGGATAACGCTCCCCGAATCACTCGACAGCTATGCCGTCTACCAAGATTGTTTGAAGCATAAGTTAGGTATCTTACCCGGCACTGTGTTTGGCACCCACGACCAATACAAACATTGCCTGCGCTTTACTGTCGCGAACATTGAAGAGAACAAGGACTGGAAAGAAGGAGTCGCGACGCTGGCGAAGTTGATCGCCAAACATACACGTTAACTGCTCCACCAAAACAGGCTAGACCCTGAACATAACAAAGCCCCGCTCAACTGAGCGGGGCCTTCATCATTATCATTCCCGGCTTAATTAAAAGCGATTAACCTTGCCAAGCGAACTGCTCAAATACTTTGTCTACTGGCGTTTCAGCAACGTGGTTTACGTAGTTACTGATCACTTTCTGTGACAGGCCAAGAATCACTTCTAGCACTTGTTGTTGGCCATAACCTGCAGCGAAGAATGCTTCCATTTCATCTGCAGGCACATTGCCGCGATTACGAACCATGCTTAGCGTGAAGTCGTGCAGAGCTTGCAGCTTTTCTGTTGGAAGTGCCGTGCGATTACGCAGTGCTTCAGTAATTGCCGGGTCAACCTTCATTGAGTGTGCAATGCCAGTATGAGCTGGGACGCAGTAGTGACATTCGTGCTCAACGTTAATGGTTTGCCAAACCACTGTCAGCTCTTCTGCATCGAAAGATGAATCGCCAAACGCTTGATGAAGCTGAGTATAAGCCTTGAGTGTATTCGGTGATTCCGCTAACACACCAAATAAACCTGGAACTCGCCCCATCTGTTTTTTAGCGCCTTCAAGAATAGGTTTGCTCTGCGCGGGTGCTGATTCTATTGAGTGAATTTTGAAATTGCTCATCGTTCTATTCCTATCAATTCTGATTCTAAATTTGGTCATTTACGGAGATTTAGTGACTGCTCTCCGTTGGTGTGAAAACAATATAAACCAAACCAGAACGATCGTTCAAGTTATATTTTGAACAGTCGTTCAATATATAACTATCGAATAGGAAATTAAAAGGAAGAATAGACTATTCAAAATCGAGTCATTGTTAACTTATCCTTTTGATTAAAAATAAAAAAAGCCCATCAAGTGGACCTGATGGGCTTTCATTCATTTAAGATTTTATTTTTGAATTACTACCAGTACTCAGCGTGAGCCAAAGCTTCAACACAGCTAGACTGTTCGCTCGCCACTTTGATTTCACCGCCAGTCAGCGATTGAGCGATCCAACCGTGAGAGTAGCTCAACTCAAATGGCGCAGGGATTTGTTCAACAGTGATTTGCTCAAAGCCCACCCTTGAATAATAACTAGGATCACCATACGTCACTGCAAGGTCAACACCCTGCTCTTTTAGAGTCTCTAAGCCGAAGTTAATCAGTTGTTGGCCGATACCACGCTTTTGAACCTGTGTGCTCACCGCTACTGGTGAAAGTAAATACGCCTTGGTTTCATCGTCAAATGAAAGCGGAGTAAAGATAATCGCACCAACGATCGTACTATCCGTATCCGACTCACTAGAACCGTCTTCCGCAACAAAGCAAAGTAACTCTGCTGGAGCCGTGGTCGTTAAAAGATCATTGGCAAGCTTACCTACAGTTTTACCTTCATTTTCACCTTCTGAATCAGTAAAGGTTTGAGTAAAAAGCTGAGTGATCGTTTCGATCTCGCTTGAATCGTATTGTCTAAATTTCATAGTGTTCTTCACTTACTGTACTTTCTTCAACACAAAAAAGTGATAATCAAAATCACGCTTCACAGAGCCTTGAGAGCCTTCCACAAGTTTGCTGTTATTGAAGAATTGTTTAATTTCATTGTCGCAATCTGCGAGCGCTTTTGAGTTTGGCATCGTCGCTTTCAGAGCCTCAACTTGCTTTTGCAAGGGCTGATAGTAGGCAAGCCAACCGGCATCACTCATCGCAAAGTCATTCAGGACTTGATAGCCCGCTGCTTTTGCCTGTTTAATGCGCTCAGAAACCGTCGTCATATCTGGGTACTCTTTCTGCCAGAACACTTCGGCTGATTCGCTAGGGTTCTCGGTGTTCCAGACCAAGTCATTCACGACTAATATGCCATCATCGGCGAGTAACTTTCGCCACTGCTTAAGTGCCTTCTGGACACCCATGATGTAAGCACTACCCTCAGACCAGATTAAGTCGAATGACTTAGCTTCAAACGGTAAATCCATCATGCTTGCACATACCGTTTTGATGTTGCTTTCCAGACCAAGTTCTAATGCTTGCTGATTTAGAATATCCAAACACGGTTGATCATTATCTACCGCAGTGACCTGCACTTCAGCCTGATGTTTTTTCATCGCGTTCGTTAATACGGAGGTTGCAATACCTTTACCACAACCAATTTCAAGGACACGCTTCGGTGCTTCCGAAACGTAGGAAAGCGCGGTAAGCGTGTCCTCATTCGTTCCGGGACCTAAACGTTCTAGTCCCTCAAAGATGGCGCCGAAATCCGCCATATATTGTTCATGTTCATTCATGTCTTTCGATAACCACTTCAATCGCAGAGCCTGTTTCTCATCAAAGCCCTGCTTAATTAACCAATCGAGGTGTGCATCTGGCGCAAGCTTATCCATCGACTCATGCCACTCTTCTAATCCGCTTTCGCCTAGCATTGCTGCTAATAGATCTCGTGAACGCTGTTTTTGCAGTAGCTCTTCATCTAACTGCTTGAGTCTATTTTCCAGCAAGCTGCGTTCGATCTTTGCATCTAAACAGGCTTGGCACTCTTTGAGCGTCAACCCACCCGCTTGCAATTGCTGTAACAAGCGAACACGTTGTAGATCCTTTTCAGAATAAAGACGATAGCCATTGCTCTGACGCTGAGCTTCAATCAAACCTAGCTTGCCGTAATACAACAATGTAGAACGACTCAGCCCAACTAATTCGGCCAGTTCAGAGATACGATACATGCACTCCCCCTCTCATTTCGGTAGCAAAGATAAACTATGAAGTTGTAGTCAGGTCAACAGAATTTTAGACACTTTTCACGTCTTTTACCTGTTTTCCTTCAAACTGGTAAAGCGATCTGAGTGTGTCTTTTAGCCATAAAACGAGCGGATTATAGGCATTGCGTTTATGCCAAATCATAGTGAAAGGAATTAGCAATTTATTGGCATGTTCTTCGTCTAACGGAATAGGTAAGCAGGTTAGGTTGGGGTGAAGTTGCTCTGCGTAACGTCGGCAGTAGTTGGGCGCAACCGTCGTCATAGAGTGATTTGATTGAGCCGCCATAAACAGAGACTGCTCAAAGCCTGCAAGAGTTAGAGCAATGTTTCGGTCTAGTTGTAGATCGGTTAACACTTCATCCAGCGCCCACGTTTCGCTTTTTTCCCACACGATATTGATATGAGGGTATTTGAGAAAAGCCTCAAGGTTCCACTCTTCCTGTAAGGCAGGATGATCTTTTCTGAGATACACCACTGGCATGTCGTGAAACAAAACCTCGAAATCGATGAAGTACGGCAGCGCGTCTAGAGACTCTTTCGAGCGCGGATGGCTTTCTCGCCCTGAAAAACCAATATCAGATTCGCCACGAACAATAGAGTCTATCGAGTCATAATCCCAGTTACGCATTTTGATCTTCGCATTCGGATAGCGTTGATACACGCTTTGCGTCAGCTCATTGAGCATAATCAGTGACAGCGGGGATTCCGCCTCTAGATTCAATCGCACATCTTTGGGCGCATCATCACCACGAGTCGTGAGAATTTGGCTACCAATCTGCAGCCACTCTTGAAGATCTTTCACCATGCTGAGCGCAAGTGGTGTCGGCGTTAAACCTCTTGGCGTTTTTACAAACAGAGGATCATCAAACCAGTCTCTAAGCTTAGTCAGTGATTTACTCACCGTTGAGGGCGTAACGTTAAGCTTTTTGGCAGCTTTTGAGACACTCTGCTCTTGCAGCAGCAATTGCAGAGTGAACAACAGGTTGAGATCAAGACGGGCTAGTGGCTTCTTCATAATCACTTTTCACTTGGGAAGGACCTACCCATAGTATTAGAGCAATACTGATAACTCCACCAGCAGCCAGTATAAATACCAACATATTCAATGCACTTAGCCCAATCACGCCCATCAACCAGATAAACAGTGCCGACGTGCACACCTGAGAAACGCCCAATATTGAGCTCGCAACGCCTGCTCGTTGTGAATAACAGCTCAATGCTTGGCTCATCGCGACACCAAAACCTAACGAGAAGCCACCACACACAAAAGCAAAGCCTAGCAGGGTTACATAATGCCCTAGCCCACCATCAATCGATGCGAGCAACAAGATAGCTGCAATCACAAAGCACGTTTGAGATGTCAGCATGAGGCTTTTTTGTTTAAACACATTCAAGGCAAACGGCGCGGAGAAAGACACCAGCATACTGACTAATGCAGTGAGAGCCATGGTATATGAGTATTGACCACGGTCGAAACCAAGCTCAGTCATTATCAGCATTGGAGACACATTCACGTAAGTCAGAATCGCCGTCACGCCCAAGCTGGTCATGATCACTCGGCTGATAAACAAGTGCTCCTTAAAAGTTTCGGTTGAAGTTGATTGAGACACAGAAGCTTTTGTGACTTTCGAGCCTACGCTATTCGGCTTGGTTTCTCTTAGCACTAACACCGACAACAAACACACGACTACCCCCATACTGGCCATGGTCGTGAACAGACTCGGCCAAGGGTATACCGTCATGATTAAGTGACCGATCACCGGTGCAAGCACTGGCACGATGCAGGTAATGCCATTCATCATCGACAACACCTTAGCGCGTTTTTGATCGTCTAACACATCTCGAAGTATGGCGAATGCCACTACATAACATGAACCCGCGCCAACACCTTGGAAAAAGCGCACCGCTAGAAACGGTTCCGCACTAGTCACAATGCCACCGAACATTGAAGAGATAGCAAAGACAATCGCACCGAAAATCGCGACAGGCTTTCTTCCTACCTTGTCGGCAAATTTACCTGCGAACAGCATAGTAGTTGCCATGCCCGCAAGATAGATAGAAAACGCCACATGTAGCTGCGCCTCCGAGGCATTTAGATCAGCCGCGATTTGAGGCAAGCCAACCAAATACAAATCAATCGCCGTTGGATACAAGAGAACAAGTGCGAAACTACAAAACAGAAAACGATACATAACACCCCCACATAATTGGTGTGAGGATAATAAGAGCGAAACGCCAAACTACCGAGTGGCATCTACGACAACGGATCTTTCCATTTACGACAAACCGTCAGTATGTGGAAAAGGCGACAGACAAGGATTCACTCAATAAGCAAGGTTTTGACTCAATTCTGCTGAAAATAAGACACCGATTTTTCAGCTATAAACCGCTGCCTATTAATCGGCGAGCAATTTACAAAAGTTATCAGAACGATAAATAAAATCACCGAATGAATACTTAAATCAACCACTCATACCCACCATTAATTCCTGCTTAAATTTTTTAGAAAAATTCAAAAATAATTAGAATTTAACCCCTAACTTTACTGAGTAATTTGTTAGGCTTGGCAACAAATATTTACAATCCAACTAAAAACTAATTGGATACTTAGAGGTTGCTTTTTTGAATATGAAATTATTCGGCAGTTCTTTGATTCTTTCAGGAACTGCATTAGGGGCTGGCATGCTCGCTATTCCCATGGTGTTGGCTCAATTTGGCTTCATGATCAGCTCAGTGCTGATGCTACTTATCTTTATCGGCACCACATACTCAGCTCTCCTATTGGCAGAAGCGTGTACCAAAACCAAAGATAACAGTGGCATGAGCAGTGTTGCTTACCTCACTCTGGGCAGCAAAGGAAAACACTTTATCAATGCACTCTTTTACCTACTGCTAGTGTGCATGCTGATCGCTTATATCTTGGGCGTGGGTGACATCATCCATAAGCTACTGCTCGATGTTGGCGTAAACATCTCTGCATCTGCTGCTTATAGCGTTTTCAGCCTATTTATGGGTGTGATTGTGGTAGCGGGTAAGTCTTATATCGATAAGTTAAACCGTGGCCTATTCATCATGATGGTGGTGATGCTGTTTATTGTTATTGCCTCTCTGTTTAGCAATATCCGTCTTGATTACCTCACTCAAACTAGCCAATACACGGCCAATGATGTGGTGCAATACAGCGCGGTTATCTTTACCAGCTTTGCCTCTATGGTGGTGATCCCGTCACTGGTTATCTACAACCGTGAAGCGACTCAAAAGCAGATCCGCAATATGATTCTGTTAGGTTCAGTGATTCCGCTCGTGTGCTACCTCACTTGGTTGTTCGCGATTATCGGTAACCTTGGCACAGACGCGATCAGCCAGTTCCACAACATTTCAGAACTGATCTCTGCGTTTAGCGGACAATCTGCTTGGTTAAAAGTAGTGATTGCTCTGTTCTCTGCACTGGCATTGGTGACTTCTTTCCTCGGCGTGTCCATGGCGCTGTATGACCAAAACAAAGACGCGGTAACCAACAACAAGCTAATGGCTTACGCTCTGACCTTTGTACTGCCTTTGGTATTGGCTGAGTTGTTTGCTAGCCAGTTCGTAAGCATGTTGGACTATGCTGGCATGGTGTTGGTGTTCCTAGCTATTTGGGGACCACTCGCAATGGTGGTTAAGGTTCGTAGACCTGACTTCCCTCACCTAAAAACCGAAGGCAGCTACACTGCAGCAGGCGGCGACACAGCACTTGTTGCTACCTTTGGCTTTGGTGCGTTAATTTTCGTGTCTTGGTTTATGGGTTAGATAGAGGCACAGTATCAACCGCTGCCGTGGTGATATGTATGTGTTTATGGGTGAAGACTAAACAAGTACCTCACACTCACATCAAAACACAAAAAGCCAGGAGTATCTGCTATTGACAGTAGATACTCACTGGCTTTTTCAGTATTTGAACGTTATTACTGAGAATTAAAGAGACGTTCTTATTGAGTTAAGTTGTCAAGCAACTGCTCACATTGCGCTTTGAGCGATTTAAGTTCGTTTTCATTCATCTTAGACAAACAAAATATCTCTTCTGGGACAGTTTGCGCGCGCTCTTTAAGTTCAGTCCCTACAGGAGTTAGCGTAATTACTCGCACTCGTTCATCTTCAGCACTACGTTTACGAAGCACATAACCTTTTGCTTCTAAACGCTTAAGTAATGGAGTCAAGGTTCCTGAATCTAAATGTGTTTTAGCGCCTAACGCTTTGACATTTATCTCTTGTTGCTCCCAAAGCACCATCATCACAATGTACTGTAAATAAGTAAGATCAAGCGCTTTCAGCAGAGGTTGATAAGCTCGACTCATTGCATTTGAAGCACTGTAAAGTGCAAAGCACACCTGATTATCTAACTTTAGATATTCATCTTGGTCGCTCACGATCACCTCATCAATAAATTAAATTGCACACAATATACTTGCGCACATAAGTTTTATCAATTAAGCTCACCTAAAAATAAAGTTGCGCACAATTTAATTTTACACAACTATTTTAAGGATTAAGAAAATGACAACACTCTACACTACTTCTGCTACTGCAATTGCTGGTCGTAACGGCCAAGTTTCTACTGACGATAATTTGCTTTCTGTTGCATTAAGCTACCCGAAGGAAATGGGCGGTTCAGGTGAAGCAACGAACCCTGAGCAACTGTTTGCTGCGGGCTACTCTGCGTGTTTCTCAAATGCTCTACTTCACGTAGCGAAAGAAATGAAAATCAAGATTGCATCGGCGCCAACAACTGCAACGGTTGGTATCGGTCCAAATGAAAATGGTGGTTTTGCTTTAACCGTTTCATTAGCGATTGAGCTCGACTTGGCTCAAGAAGAGGCTGTTACGCTGGTAAAAACCGCTCACCAAATTTGCCCATATTCAAATGCGGTTCGTGGCAACATTGATGTGAAACTGTCGGTTAACGGACAAGCGCTTTAGTCGCTTTACCCAAAAATATCCCACTAAAAAAAATGTCCCGCATTAGGCGGGACATTTTTATATAAGATGGAAAACTTTTAACTCTGAAAGATTAACTCTTAAACGTACTAGCGATCTCTTTCAATGAAGCCGCCAGTTCAGCTTGCTCTTTGGCGGTTGCTGCAATTTGAGTTGCGCCTGTGGTCGACTCTGTCGATTTCTGCTCAACCGCCATCACGTTTTGCGCGATATCTTGAGTTACGACGGCTTGCTCTTCTGTCGCTGTAGCGATCTGTTCGGTCATGCTAAATATCTCGCTTACCGATGCTGAGATACCTTGTAAGGTGTTCTCAACCTCTTTTGAATCCTCAACCGCTTTAGACGACATCTTCTGGCTGTTATCAATAACATTGAACGCCGTCTGCACATCAGACTGTAGCGAGCTGATAAAGCCTTCAATTTCAGCTGTCGATTGCTGGGTGCGCTGCGCCAGTGTACGAACTTCATCGGCTACGACCGCAAAACCACGACCTTGCTCACCCGCTCTTGCCGCTTCAATTGCCGCGTTCAATGCTAACAAGTTAGTCTGTTCAGCGACGGACTTAATCACATCAATCACACTGTTGATGTTATTACTGCTCTCATGTAAGTGCGTGATCTTTTCCGCTAGATCATTAATTTCAGATGCCAGTTTTTCAATCGAGTGATAAGAATTCTGAACAGTGCTCAAACCTTCTTGTGACTGCTCATCGACCATTTTAGCGGAGCTGGCTGTCTGCTGAGTTTTTGCCGCGACTTCATTTACCGTAGCCGATAACTCTTCTGTCGCCGTCGCAACTAAACCGATTTGATCTTGTTGTTGAACTAGCGTATTCGAGTTGTAATGGCAAGTTTGTGAGGTTTCTTCAGCGGCTGAAGCTAAGGTCAGACTCGACTGAGACAAGTTGTCGATAACGTTTGAAAACTTCTCTAGCGTTTCGTTCAGTGCCGAAGAGATCTGTCCAAGTTCGCTGTTACCAACGTACTTAGCACGAACCGTTAGATCGTTGTCATTACGAACTTTAGACAACATCACTGTCAAGTCTTTCACTCTCATCGTCAGGTCGCTGATCGCTTTAAAGCTCACGAAAGTCGCAAACAACGTAATCAAAGCAAATAGACCGATACTCATCATCATCGCAGATTGCGCCTGTGACATCTTTTTCTCAGTCAACGCAATCAGTGACTCAGCAAGGTGGTTTTCTGTTTTCTTTAGCTGAACAATACGAGCGGTAGATTGAGAGAACCAGTACACAGGGTCGACATCAAAGCCACTCATCTTAGATTCAGCCAAACTACGAAGTTTTTCTACTTCTGCTACAGAGCGATCGTTTAACTGTTGCTCAAAGAAACGAACGTTCGCTGGGTTGCTCAACACTTCAAAGTTCGAGAAGTAGGTATTTTGCTCTGTCACCAAAGAGATGAATTTCACCAGCATACTCGGACCAAATTCATTTTTAGAAAAGGTGTTATTTAGGACAGCACGCTCGATACCCGCTCGCTCTTTACCTTGCAAGAAGTTGTAGTAAGCGATGGTCTCTGTAGTGATGGTGGCATCAGAACTTAGCTCAGCAATTAACGCCGATACGCTTAGTAGCTTAGCATTCAGTTGGGTGTAGTAACCCAATGCCTCTGAAAGTGGGATAGATTGAGAGTCCACTCGATTTCGAATCGTCGTGATCTGATTAAGGCTCTGGCTTATCTCTGTATTCAGGCGATTGATCTGTGGCAGATTGATATTGGTAGACTGCCAGTAATCGTTTCTTTCATTACGTCGGTTGTCGGCATTGGTTCTCTGCGCAGCTAATTCACTAACAAACTTGGTTCCTTGAGATCCAATAAAGCCAGCGGTCATGCCTCGCTCTTTTTGTAATTCATGCACTAACTCACTGTACACTACCGAAAGGCGTGTCAGTTGATTTAATGAGGACATTTCACTCTTAGTTTCTACACCCTTGGATATCGCAGAAACACTGAGCCAGAGAAACCCTAAGATCGGTAAAATAAGCAAAGCGATGATTTTTTGCTTAAAAGACATATCGGTTAATTTCATTTTTATTTCCTAGCAGCTGACGAATCTTTATCTGTCATGTTATTCGACACACTTCAAAAATGGTGTGCCTGTACTGATTAGTTTTATCAATTACCGTGCCATATCGGACGACAATCGATAACGCTAGCATTTAACCTTACAAAATTCATTGGTTTATTTATAAATTTGTTAGCTATGCAGCTTTAGAAAACACAAAAAACGTGCAACAACGTTTTTCCGACGCAAGTGACTGAAAAATGACAGTTTTTCATAACCCTAAAGAGGTACAAACACACCCTTTATCACCTCAGTTGTCGCTACATGTTCAGCGCCAACTATGTATAATGCCGGACTCAAAAAGTTACGAATTCAACTAACGTAGAAGCATAATTAGAGGTTTTATGGACTGTCCCGCTTGCGAAGAACATATTGGATGGGAATGGGTAGAAGAAGCAGCAATCGAACCCAATGAAGAATTCGATTGCCCAGAGTGTGAAGAAACACTGATGTACACTATCGATGAAGGCACCTATTACGGCGCACAGCATAAAACCGTCGAAGTGGTCGACGACTAGCGTTTAGCAGACATTGAGCAATATTCCACAGTAAAAGCAGCGAAAGCTTGTCATAAATTGCATTCAATAGAGCGCCTTATGCACCAGTAAGGTGCAAGAACGACAATTAAGTCGAGCAAAACACACCTTTACTAGAACGAACGTTCAGCATAAAATATTGAACATATGTTCAGATTAATGAAGTAGATGTTATGGCCAAGACCGCGAAGTTCGATAGACAAGACGTAGTAGATAAAGCAACGAACCTATATTGGGAAAAGGGCTTTCACGCGACTTCTATGCGTAACCTGCAAGACGTGATTGATATGCGTCCGGGTAGCATCTACGCGACATTTGGCAGCAAAGAAGGTTTGTTTAAAGAGACGCTTGCTCGCTATACCGAACTTGGCATTCTTAATCTAAACCGCTTTCGCAGCGAAACAGACTCACCAATCAAAGCGCTTGAAAGCTTCGTAAAACGTGCAGTAGTTGAATCTAAAAAAAGTGCGCCAAATGGCATGTGTATGTTGGCTAAGACGGTAGCTGAGTTGACTGACGAACACGCCGAATTATTAGAAGAGGCGAAGAGATCTCTTAAGATCATGGAAGGTGAGTTCGCTAAGCTGATTACCGAAGCTCAAGAGCTAGGTGAGATCAGTAAAGAGCGTGAACCGACTCAACTTGCTCGACATGTTCAAGTTCAGATCGCAGGCTTGCGTACCTACGCGAAAACCTGTGACGACATCGATTTGCTTAACTCTATGGTTGAAGACGTATTTAAGTATCATCCTTTTTAAAAGCTCAACTTGTTTTAGAAGCCATACAAAAAGACTCCACTGTTAGCCAAAGGCTAGAGCGGAGTCTTTTTAGTTTGAGTCTAGTTAACTTTATAGATGATTAACTTTAAGGTTTAAGGGTTACACCTTTCGCATGATCAACGCCTGCGCATTGAGCATCGCTTCTTTAGTGCTGACATCTAAGATTTTCACATTCGCAAAGCGCTCAACTTCCTTAATCGCCACATCGTGAGCGAAGATCACCAACCTCGCCCTTTCAATATCTTTCTGTGTAATGCGATTACCTATTCCGTTGGCACCTTGGGTCTCAACCTTTATCCGAACTCCAAGGTGATGGGCCGCCTTTTCTAAAGACTTAGCCGCCAAGAAAGTATGAGCAACACCTGATGGGCATGAAGTAATTGCCAACACATCCGCTTGTCCTTCTTCTGTTACCGAACCACCGGCAGACTGATAAGAAAGTTCGTCACCTTCTACCACATTCTTTTTAAGCAGTATCACGGTGAATGCCGTGGTTAGCGCCCCCGCAAGTGTGCCAATAATGTAGCCAAGTTTGCCATCAACCACAGGCAGAACAATCCAACCGCCCCATGGTGCATGGTTTACCACATGGAACATAAAACCAACCACATTACCGACAATGCCACCAGCAACCACAGCAGGCAGCACTCGCGCAGGGTCGGCGGCAGCAAAAGGAATCGCACCTTCACTGATACCGATCATACCCATGATACCTGCGGCTTTGCCTGCTTCACGTTCGTCTCGCTTGAACTTCTTCGGTGAAAGGAAAGTCGCCAAAGCCATACCCAGTGGCGGCGTACAAATCGCAATGCCAACGCCACCCATCAACCAAGGCTGAGTATTCACCTGCGTTTGAGCAAACAGTGTAGCGACCTTGTTGATTGGGCCGCCCATATCAAAGGCCGTCATCGCGCCTAAAATACTACCGAGTACCATTTTTCCTGAGCCAGCCATACCCGTCAGCATTTGATTCATCTCAAGCATCACTTGGGCTATCGGGGAACCAATCACCCACATCACAGCACCACAGGTTACAAAGGTGCCAACTAACGGGTAAATGAAAATAGAGCTCAGCGAGATCATGCTGTCTGGCAGCTTGATCCTTTTAAGTAGATTCACCACAAAGCCAGCAAAGAAACCGACCACTATCGCCCCAAGAAAACCAGTGTTGTATTGGTTCACCGCCACCCAAGAGCCAATCATACCGGGCGCTAAACCCGGTTTGTCGGCCATTGAGTACGCAATGTAGCCGCCTAGAACCGCAGTAAACAAGGTTAAGCCAGCGATACCCATCTGCGCGATATCTGCCAACACGCCACTTTCAGGCACAGCACCATGGCCTGAAATCATCACCGACAAAGATAACAAAACACCACCCGCGACCACGAACGGGATCATGTGCGAAGTGCCATACAGCAAATGCTCTTTCAAGCGATTAAGAGACTGCGCCCAAGGACTGAGCGGCTCAACGTACACTTCATGATGGCTAGAGGCATAGCTATCGAAAGAGTCGGAATTGGCTTCAAGAAACAGCTCTTGAGCCTCTTCGACCGACTCGACAGCCTTTAATTTTGTAACAAAGTCATCTTCAATCAGTTTGGTCGAGATCTGAGCCAGCACCTCGATATGGTGATCGTCATTGTTGTCTGGCGAAGCGAGCATAAAAAACACATCAGACAGCTCACCGCCATCGGCACCATAATCAATCCCCGTTCGACTGATACCTACAGCAACAGCAGGTTTAGCAACGGCAGTACTTTTCGCATGTGGAATCGCAATACCATCATCAAATCCCGTATTGCCAATAGCCTCACGCTTCCAGATATCATCAAGGAATTCACTTTTATTCGAGAGCTTACCAGCACGATCGAGTAGTTCGACAAGCTCTTCAAATACCGCCTGTTTAGAGTCTGCTTGTAGTTCCAAGCAGATAATCTCGGGCTCTATAATGTTAGTGATATCCATGGTTTACTCTGCCTCGCCTGATTTCAGACTGAAGTAATTAGGTTCTTCCGACCTAAATTAAAATTCGATGTTAATAGGATGAAAAGATTAGCGGTGTGTCGTTGATCATCATATAGGACGAAAGGTGCATTAACTGGATTATTGTAACCAAGAGCTCAGAGTGTGACTTTCACCTTGGAATAAAAAACGGCAATCCATAAAATCCACAGAACCCATAAACGTATCGCCCCTACGGTATGCTCCCGGTCTATACTGGGTTTTCCCATACCAGGTAGTAAAATGACGACATTAAGCCGAGAATAATAATGAGAATTGTAGCGGTAACTGCGTGCCCTACAGGCATTGCGCACACCTATATGGCAGCTGATGCATTAAATAAAACAGCCCCTAAATTCAACGTTTCAATCAAGGTTGAGACGCAAGGCGCTATGGGTATTGAAAACTTACTGACTGCACAGGATATTACTCTCGCAGACAAGGTATTGATCGTCTCTGACATCGACATTGAACAACCAAACCGCTTCGACGCAGCAAAAACCGTATTCATCCCTATGGAAGAAGTATTGTTGAGTGTCGATAAAGTCTTTATTAAGCATTGTCGAGCTTAAGCCTTTCATGAACGAATATCAGATCACCTTCTTTGTTGACAATCCAACGGCGAACTCACATGTCGCGCAGCCGCTTGCTCGCTTAGCGAAAAAGTTCAAAAGTACCATCCGCATTATCAACATCACTCAAAACCGAACCGCCGATCTCTCTAAATCTGTCGCGATGCTGCAAGTAGGTTTACTCCGAGGGGATTTATGCCAGATAACCGCGGTAGGTATTGATGCAGAGCTCGCGTGTTTTGTCATAAAAGACGTGATTGCCGAACATTACGCCATGGTTGGTTCGCAAGTGAACCATGAGTTTTCAAACGATCTAATCCAGCGAATGCCACAGATATGCCCACCTTGTGACATCAAATGGCACCACGCCAAGGCGCAAACTCAACTGACAAAATTTGAGTGCTTGAAAGGGCTCGCTCACCTTGTTTATCCAGAAAACCCAGATGAACTAATTCTGGCATTCATTAAGCGAGAAGAACGCTCGTCTACATGTGTGTCACCAGGTATCGCACTGCCGCATGTGATGTTTGAATCTACCCAAGACCTCTCGATTGCGGTTATCGTCAGTGACGACCCGATTGACTGGGCATCACGTATCGGCGAAGTGCATGTAGCCATTGCTCTTGTTCTGCCAACCAAACCACAGCGTGAGCATATTGTGGCGGCTACCAACCTAACCAGAAACCTGCTTCACGATCAGGTCAATGAACGTCTGCAAAAGACCCGAAGCAGTGTCGACCTGCAAGCCTTGTTGATGTATATCTCTTCACGTCTTATTTAGTTACCAGCTCGTTAGAGCTAGATTGATCCTCGATACTCGGTCGGTGTTCTTCCGGTGCGGTTTTTGAAAACTCGGCAGAAGTAGTTCACGTCTTTAAAGCCACAACGTGCCGACACTTCATTGAGCTTGAAATTGTATTTCTTAAGCATGAACTTGGCACGGTCGACTCGTACGCGTGTGATGTACTCAGCCAGCGTCATGTGACCTTGCTGACGGAACATGCGCGACAAATGGTTGGAGGAAATACTAAAGCGTGATGCAATGCTGTCTCGGGTGATTTGGCGGTGGAAGTTCTCTTGAATGTAAATGCAGATCCCTTGATACACATCTTGCACGCGACTGTGAGATTTCTCGACGGGCGCATCTAACATGGTTTTACTGTATTGCAGCAGCGCTTGCAGTAGCAGTTCATCCATCGGCTGCTTGTTACTCTCACGCGCTAATGAGCTGAGCGCCTCCAAAATGTTATCAATCGCAAAACCCGAGCGAGTCTGAATACTGTGCTTTTGGATATCGTAAAAGCTCTCTTCCCCTTTGCGCTTGCTCACCAAGCTTAAACCAAGCTGACGACGTCCAAACAACATACTCAGTACCGAACAATCAGTATCCCAGTTCGGCTTGTTCCAGCAGTTAGGCGGGATGAAAATCGCATCCCCTGCTTTCGCAACAACATTGGTGATCTTACGATCATGACTCTCCATTTCATTAATATACTCACCGTCAAGCACCAGTTCTAAACGCGGAAAGTTCACCTGATAACTGAATGCTGAAGGCGTGTGAAAATCTCCCGCAAACCAGATGTTATGAAATGGTTCTCGCTCATTTAATACCGACGAGATTAGGTCATGAAATATCATTTATTCGAACTCTTATGGGCAGCAATAAGGCTACGGAAATAGATATACCCGTTACTGAAACATAGCGCTATTGAGCAAAATCACAATTTGAGATCTAGGTTACAAAAATCCAGTCGTAGAAATAAATCTCCAGTGCACAAATCAATGAGGCACGTAATTTTCCAGATAACAAAACACGCTGAAGCCCTTATAAATAAAAGCTTCAATGCACGACAAACCTTGTCAACAAAGGGCTAAAAACGCCCGTTCGACCGATCAAAATCACACTCCATTTATAACGCAACAATCATCCAGTAAATGCATTTTTTCTTCACTACAGAAGGTAAGCCGTAGATTCCAGAATACCCCTAACAAAATAAGAACAGAGTAGGGGTTCATTATGATCACGACATTGATCAATCAAGATTTGATTAAGCTTTCGCTTAGCGCCAATTCAAAAGAAGACGTATTTAAAGAGCTGATAGACGTGCTTTACGCACAAGGCAGAATCTCAGACAAAGCACAGTTTCTTGCCGACATTAAGGCTCGTGAAGAACAAGGCAATACCGGATTTGAAGAAGGTATTGCACTGCCACACGCGAAAAGCGCTGCGGTGATTAAACCCGCGGTTGTTATCGGTGTCCATCAACAGGGTATCGAGTACGGCGCCGATGACGGCCAGCCATCAAAACTATTCTTCATGATTGCCTCTCCTGATGGCGGCGATAATCACCACATCGAAGTACTGGCAGAACTTTCTTCAAAACTGATTGAAGAAGGCTTTATCGAAAGCTTCATGAATGCTCAATCTGAACAACAAGCATTAGAACTACTGCTTAGCAAACCTGAGCCTTCAGAAACTGAAACCAACGTTGAGAAACAAGGCTTCATCATTGGCGTGACAGGCTGCCCAGCTGGCGTTGCACACACTTATTTGGCAGCTGAAGCACTAGAGAAAGGTGCGGCGGCTCTTGGCTACGATGTTAAGGTCGAAACCAACGGTTCTATCGGCGTTAAAAACAGCCCGACTCAAGAAGAGATCGAACGTGCCGACGCAATTGTGGTGGCTTGTGACAAACAGGTCGACATGGCTCGTTTTGCTGGCAAACGCGTTATCAAAACCAACGTAAAAGCGCCAATCAAAGACGCACAAGGTTTGATCAAACAAGCACTCAATGCGCCGAGCTACCAAGCAGAACAAGCACCGACCAACCAATCTGTTGCCGAAAAAGCCTCACAAGCGCGCTCAGATCTTTACCGTTACTTGATGAATGGTGTATCTCACATGATCCCATTCGTGGTCACAGGCGGCCTTTTGATTGCCCTAGCGCTAGCGATTGGTGGCGAACCAAGTGAGTCTGGTATGGCGATTCCTGCTGGCAGCATGTGGAACCAAATCCTAGAAGTGGGCGTGGTTGCCTTCACCCTGATGATCCCAATCTTGGCCGGCTACATTGCTTACGCGATTGCTGACCGCCCTGCTCTAACCCCTGGCTTGATTGGCGGCTGGATCGCAAACAACGGCTCTTTCTATGGCGCTGACGCAGGCACTGGCTTCATTGGCGCAATCATCGCAGGTCTGTTAGTGGGCTACTTCGTTAAATGGATTACTTCGTTTAGCTACCACAAGTTCGTTCAACCGCTTGTGCCTATCATGATCGCTCCGATCACTGGCTCTCTATTCATCGCAGGTTTGTTCATCTTCGTCATTGGTGCACCTATCGCGGGGCTAATGGATGCGCTTACTGCCCTACTAACTAGCATGAGCACAGGCAACGTGGTTCTACTTGGCATCGTACTGGGCGGCATGGCGGGCTTTGATATGGGTGGCCCGTTCAACAAGGTGGCGTTCCTATTCTCAGTCGGCATGATTGCCAGCGGTCAAACTCAGTTCATGGGCGCAATGGCATGTGCAATTCCTGTCGCTCCACTGGGTATGGCTATCGCAACCAGAATCGGCCGTAAGTTCGACTTATTTGAATCTTCTGAAATTGAAGCAGGCAAAGCAGCAGGCGCGATGGGCTTAGTGGGTATCTCTGAAGGTGCAATTCCTTTCGCGGCTCAAGATCCAATGTCAGTTATCCCTGCCAACGTGCTTGGCTCAATGACTGCTGCGGTAATGGCGTTCTCGTTTGGCATCACCAACAGCGTTGCTCACGGTGGTCCAGTGGTCGCTCTACTTGGCGCAATCAACTACCCACTGCTAGCACTGGTATGCATGGCGTCTGGTGCGGGCGTAACTGCGGTTACTTGTATCGCACTTAAAAATCTACGCAAAGCCAAGCTAGCAACAGCAGCGGCTTAAGCCATTTTAACTCCAATGGCTTGAGCCCCTCTACTGTCCTCTTTAGGAAAGAATAGAGCTCAAGCCATGTTTCCCTTCATGGTGATTTCGATGTCTGATTTTTCTTTAGCGAGCGATTCGTTCGTACAACGTTTTTTCTACCCTATGACTAATGTGATTCAAAACTACGCATGGGGTAGCCCTTCTTCGTTTAGCCAACTGTTTGGCATAGATAACCAGTCTGGTGAGCCGCAAGCCGAGATCTGGATGGGTGCTCACCCGAATGGTTGCTCAATGGTGAACGACAATGGGCAGCAGACCACATTATCGAGCTTGATCTCTAAGAACCTAAACCTGTTTTTAAGCGAGAAAGTTGCAAGTCGTTTTGGCGAGCTGCCTTACCTATTCAAGGTGTTAGCTGCGGAGAAGGCACTGTCTGTTCAAGTCCACCCAAACAAGCAGCAAGCGGAATCTGGCTATGCTCTTGAAGAGCAGCAAGGTATTCCGATGACCGCAGGCAATCGTAACTACAAGGATCCTAATCACAAGCCAGAATTGGTGTATGCCCTAACCGACTACACAGCAATGAATGGCTTTAGGTCGATCAGTGAGATCCTTGAGCATTTTCATTACCTCGATATTCCAGAGCTGCATTCGATGGTCAACGATCTCGCGGGCGATCAAACACCCAATGGCTTAGCCTGCTTTTTTGCAAGCTTATTGTCTTTGGAAGGTGAACAAAAAGGCATGGCGCTGACCATGTTGATCATGAAGGCCAAGCTTTCTGATAAACGTGTATTCCAATTGATTTCAGAACTGGAAAACCAATACCCAGGTGATGTCGGCCTGTTTGCTCCGCTACTATTGAACGTGATTACGCTTAAGCCGGGGCAAGCCATGTATCTGGACGCTGAAACCCCTCACGCTTACATCAAAGGCACAGGCTTAGAGATCATGGCGAACTCCGATAATGTGCTGCGTGCCGGGTTAACGCCTAAGTACATGGACGTGAACGAACTGGTTTCTTGTACTCGATTTAATGAAAAGCCTGCGGATAGATTATTGCTCAGCCCGATTGAGCAAGGTGATGTGATGGAATATCAAATTCCAGTTGAGGATTTTAAGTTCTCTATCGTGCAAAACTCACATCAACGCCAGATCACGACCGAAGGTGCAGAGATCCTACTGCCACTCGACGAGTCCATGGTGCTCACTCACCAATGTGGCGAAACCTGCGTGATAGAGAAAGGCCAGTCGGTGTTTATTCCTGCTTATGCCGAGAGCTACAAACTCGACTGCGTTGGACGTGTAGCGCGCGCTTACAGCTAGCTCCATCACCACTAATCACACACTATCTATGCCCTGCTTTTGCAGGGCATTTTTGTTCCTACAGAAAGTTATTTCAACACCGAAATACACCATCAAATATGACCCATCTCACACTGGATGAATGATGCAAATCACACTTAATTTTGCTGGATACAAATGTACAGTGAAGGGCTTTTATTTGCTATTTCGCGAATCAGGTTAATCCATTAATTTTAATTCAAGAACTTCAATAGTGAATGAGTTAATAAATGATCACACAGCTAACTAACGTCAACTTAATTAATAACAACCTTCAAGCAAATAATAAAAAAGAACTGTTTGAAGAATTGGCAGGCATGTTATTTGAGAATAACCGAATCAGCAGTAAAGAAGCCTTTTTGGCAGACATCGAAATTCGTGAATCTCAAAGTATTACCTCGATGGACGGCATCGCTTACCCACACTCGAAAAGCAAGGCGGTAACTGAGCCGGCAATCGCTGTCGGTGTTAAGCGTCAAGGTATCGAGTATGGCGATGAAGACGGCATTAACCCAACCGTTTTTTTTATGATTGCCTCACCCGATAACGGTGCAGACCATCATATTTATGTACTACAAGAACTATTTGGAAAATTCAGCGATGAATTTATTCAAGATATCCATAACGCAAAAGACGAACAACAGATCCTTAATATTTTAATTAATTCATAAGGCGTAGGAAATTATGAGCACCCTAACAACTCAAGCTACGAATACCAATAATAAAAACAGTAGTAGCGACTTTAAAAAAATCCTTAGTACCATGAAAGGCCACCTGCTTTTCGGAACCTCACACATGCTACCTTTCATCGTAGCCGGTGGTGTTCTGTTGGCGTTAGCGGTCATGGCATCAGGCAAAGGTGCTGTACCAGCAGACGGCTTGCTGGCAGACATCTCTAATATCGGTATCAAAGGCCTTGTTCTTTTCCCAATCATTCTTGGCGGCTTTATTGGTTACTCCATTGCAGATAAACCAGCACTAGCACCTGCGATGATCTCTTCTGGCATCATGGCTGACATGGGCGGCGGTTTCCTTGGTTGTATCGTGGCAGGCTTTATCGCCGGTGGTGTGGTCTTCCAACTTAAGAAGATCCCACTTTCTGCGAACATGACGGCACTAGGTGCGTACTTCATCTACCCACTTCTAGGCACGTTAATCTCTGCAGGTATCGTACTGTGGGGCATCGGTGAACCAATCAAACTGTTCATGTCTTCAATGAACGAGTTCCTAGCTTCAATGGCTGGCGCATCTAAGATGGTTCTGGGCACAATCCTTGGTGGTATGACTGCGTTTGATATGGGCGGCCCTATCAACAAAGTCGCGACCCTATTCGCTCAAACCCAAGTAGACACACAACCTTGGCTAATGGGCGGCGTTGGCATCGCGATTTGTACTCCACCTCTAGGTATGGCTCTGGCGACTTTCCTATTCAAAAACAAGTTCTCTAAACAAGAGCAAGAAGCAGGTAAAGCAGCAGCAATCATGGGCTCTATCGGTATCTCTGAAGGTGCTATCCCATTCGCAGCGAATGACCCAATGCGCGTACTTCCTTCAATCGTAGCCGGTGGTATCGTTGGTTGTGTGTTTGGCTTCATGACAGACGTTCTACTGCACGCACCGTGGGGCGGCCTAATCACTGCGCCAGTTTCAAGCAACATCCCAATGTACGTAGTCGGTATTGCACTTGGCTCACTAACCACAGCGGTTATCGTTGGCTTCTGGAAACCAGTCGCAGTTGAAACCGAAGAAGAGACGGCTGAAGCTGCACCAGTACAAGCTCAAACCGCTCCAGTAGCAGGTGAAGGCGAGTACGACATCGTAGCAGTAACATGTTGCCCTTCAGGTGTTGCACACACCTTCATGGCAGCCAAAGCACTAGAAAAAGCAGGTGCGGCAGCAGGCCTTAAGATTAAGGTAGAAACACAAGGTCAAAACGGCATTCAAAACCGCATCACTGACTTAGATGTCGCCAACGCGAAACTGGTTATCTTGGCTCACGATATTCAAGTGAAAGACGCTCACCGCTTTGCCAATGCGAACGTGATTGAGTGTTCAACCAAAGAGGCAATGAAAAAAGCAGCGACGTTAGTGGTCGCGTAACCCAAATTAAAGCAAGCTCCTAACTCAAGAGCCCTTCCCCCTAAGGGCTCTATTTTTCTCTTCTCTATGAGCTCGTTACATGCTTTTCAGTCCCCACTTCTCAGCGGTTTGCTTAAAGAAACCTTGCGTCTTTTTCAGTTCAACCCAGTGATTAATGTAGTTAATCCAAACCTGATCATCTTGTGGTAGTAGCATCGCAATTGGAGTTGGTTTACGTGGCTCTTTCACCGGAACAATCGCGAGTTGTTTAAACTTATCTACTAAGGTTGCAGCCTCTACGTTTGAAGTCACGGAGACATCAGCGCGGCGAGCTAAAAGCTCTTGGAAATCCCGTGCCGGCGCTTCAATCACGATATGTTGTGCCGATGGGAAGAAGTCCTTCACCATTTTTTCTTGTACTGTGCCGAGCGTGGCGGCAACTTTGATTTCTGCTTTGTCAAAGTCACTCCAATCGGAGAACTTCTCTATGTCTTTCTTTTGCACAACAGGGACAAAAGCCAGATAGAAGTAAGGTTGGCTGTACCCAGCGACTTTTGCTCGAGACATATTGAGCGATGCGCTGCCAGTCACGTCGTATTTGTTGGCCGTGATGCCATTCACCAAGGTTTTCCAATCTGTTGCGACGTATTCCACTTTTACGCCTAGGTCTTTAGCCAACTCAGTCGTGACATCGATATCAAAGCCGCGGTAACTGTTGGTTGCAGGATCCTTCATCGTCATTGGGTTCCAATCCCCCGTTGTACCAACGCGAAGAACTCCCGCCTCCAGTATCTCCTGCAAACGACTTTGGGCATGTGCGATTTGTGTAAAAGCAAGCAGGCACATTCCTAATGCGATTAAGCTTTTTTTCATTTTTTATTCCTTTAAAGAATGCTGATTTCTGAGTGATGAATGTAGATATTATTTTTAATTATTAACCATTAAACAGATTTGGTTGTTAACATGGCAATAACAAATGGAGTTTTTGGGAGTAAATGTGAACTATCGTCACTTATCGCTAGTTTCTCTGCTGTTTCTGACAGGATGTTCAGATTATCAATGGGGATGGTATGTACTCGACCCGTCGACGGAGCAGGGACGAACTAATATTCAGTTTTTGATGGCTGGTTTTAGCGAGACTATTCAGGTTTCGTTGTTGAGTATGTTTTTTGCCATGGCTCTCGGTCTATTGGTCGCCTTTCTTGCGCTTTCAAGCTCACCAGTACTCAAGGGAATTAATCGACTTTACGTAGAGGTGATTCGTTCTATCCCTGTGCTGGTATTGCTATTGTGGGTGTATTACGGAATGCCGACATTACTCGATGTCTCTTTGAACCACTTCTGGGCAGGGGTAATCGCATTGACCATTGCCGAGAGCGCCTTTATGGCGGAAGTGTTCCGTGGGGGGATTCAAGCGATTAATCGTGGGCAACATGAAGCGGCCGAATCCTTGGGATTGACCTATTGGCAAAAAATGCGATTGGTTATCCTACCGCAGGCATTCCGTCAAATACTGCCGCCCTTGGGCAATCAGTTTATTTATATCCTCAAGATGAGCTCGCTAGTGAGTGTGATCGGTTTGAGTGATTTAACAAGGCGAGCCAATGAGCTGGTGGTGAACGAATATTTACCTTTAGAGATCTATACGTTTCTGGTTTTGGAGTACCTTGTTCTTATTTTGGTGGTATCGCAAGCGGTTCGTTGGCTAGAAAAAAGGATTGCGATTCCGAGCCATTAAATGGTGCTATCCCTCAAGATCGTTCAGCTATCTCCAACAAAAAGCCTCGAGCACAGGCCCGAGATCCCGTTGATACTCCCCCCTGTAATAAAAATCCCCACTCTCATCTGAGCGGGGATTTCTTTGTTTTGACTATTCGACACATCGACTTATTCAGTTAGAACTTCTTCTGTCTCTAGGTCAAACAAATGACATTGTGAGGTATTGAAATGAAGCATTGTCTCTTGCCCACTTTCCGCCATTCGGTCAGCATCAAAAGGCACGCGCGCCACCAGCTTATCAGCACCCAATTTGAAGTATAGATACAACTCATTGCCCATAGACTCGACCACATCAAGCTTGTGCGTTTGAGTATTCACCTCCGACAAAGGCGCATCGTGATTAGCCAGCTGAATGTGCTCAGGACGGACGCCAAACCACAGCCACTCACCGAGTTTCTCTTGAGCGATAGCTTGCTTGTCTTGTGGTAGCGTCCAACGTGCGCCACTTTCCGATACCACGTTCATCACACCGTCGATCTCGTCTGCTCTCACCTTGATAAGGTTCATCGCTGGCGAACCAATAAAGCCCGCGACAAACTTGTTTGCTGGGTACTGGTAAAGATTCATTGGCGTATCGACCTGCATGATCTCACCTTGATTCAACACACAGATGCGATCACCAAGGGTCATGGCTTCTACCTGATCGTGTGTCACGTAGATCATGGTGGCGTTCTGCCCTTCTTGTTTCAGATTGTTGTGCAGCTGCGCAATGCTAACTCGCGTTGAAACACGCAGCTTTGCATCTAAGTTAGACAAAGGTTCATCAAACAAGAACACATCTGGTTTTCGCACCATAGCACGACCTAGAGCAACACGCTGCCTTTGTCCGCCAGACATTTCACCCGGCTTGTTGTTCAGCAGGTGTTCGATATCTAAAGTCTTGGCTGCATCTTCAATACGTTCATTGATTTCATGCTTTGGCAGCTTCTGTTGTTTAAGGCCAAAAGCCATGTTGTCGTACACCGACATGTGCGGATAAAGTGCGTAGTTCTGAAACACCATTGAGATGCCGCGATCTTTGGGTGGCAGCTCATTTACACGTTTATCGCCAATGTAGACATCGCCTTCTGAGATATCTTCAAGACCCGCAATCATACGAAGTGTCGTGGATTTTGCGCAGCCAGACGGCCCAACAAACACCATAAACTCGCCTTCGCGAATATTAAGATCGACACCATGCACGGCCTTAAAACCATTTGGGTAAGTTTTCTCTACCCCTCTCAGTGTGACTTCAGCCATAACCTGTCCTTAAATCAATTCGTTAAATACTATCTTTGGAATCTGTCGTTAAACGTTTGAGCCACGTTCTTGCAGTTGATTGAGCTCAAAATGGGCAACCGATGCGATGACCAGATCCGCTACTGGTTCTAATTCGCTGTGTTGAGCCGTACCCGTCAGCACACCAACATTGCTTGCGCCAGCATTGCGACCAAATTCCATATCCGAAACCGTGTCACCAAACATGATCACCTCATGAGGCTCAATGCCGCATTTTTCACAGAATGCATTGAGTAGTGCGGGCGCTGGCTTAGGTTCGATATCACCATCGGAATAACCGACATAATCAAACATCTCGCTCAAGCCAGATTGCTCTAAGGTGTAGATGGTTGAGTCTTTGGTATCCGCAGTCGCGATGCCTAAAATCATGCCTTGCTGCTTGAACAGGCCGAGCTTTTCGGTCACACCCGGTAGGGCTTCAATCCAGCTTGGGTTTTCTTCCACTTCGTCATTGAACGCCGCTTTGGTCACCTTGGTGAATTCAACGAGCGAGACATTCGGTTGCAGCATGTTGAACCACGCTGTTGCGGTATCTTCCACCGGGTTTGAGGCTAATAGCCCATAGTTATCAACCACATCACCTTCAACACCGATGGCTAAGAGTAACTCAGCAGCTGTGACAGTTTGATTACCTTGGTGCTGGTCACTGTAAGATTTCACACGCTCACAAGCACCACGAGAAACGTTAAGCCACATCTTGTGGAACTCTAACAATGTGCCGTCTTTATCAAATAACATCGCCTTAAACTTCATCACGGCTCATTCGCTCCATTAGTTCTCCCCAAGTACGCACTAGGGGTTGGTTAAATTCTGGTTGTTTGCCGTCGAATACGGCGTTGATGCAGCCTTCAAATTCATGCTCGTTAGATGAAGGTTGAGTACTGTTCATTAATGCTGAAGAAAGTTCCCCACGACGAATATCCACACGGCACCAACGGTAGCCCTCATCAATATGGATACTTTGCAGTTCATCACTCAAAGCGATTCGATCGACAATCTCGCCATCCACCACGCACTCCGCGTAGTAAGGGTTTTCTGAATCAGTGACTGCAATATGATAACTAAGTGCCTGCCCTTGAGAATCGTTACCCGGCAACAAGTCACCCAGGTTGATGTCAAACTTCAAGCCGCAACGACGCTCTAAATACACTTGTCCATTGCGCAGACCCGACAAAATTCCTTCTCCACTTAAGCCATGGCTGTAAACGAAGGTTGATGGGTCACCATAGATAGAAGGCTCATCCGATTTAGGATTACGCTCATGGGGCTCAAGGTGTGAATCACTGCCGCCAATTGCGGTAATGCGCTGACCACAATTCCACATTTCATTGAGAACCAATAACGCCTCTTCGGTCGCTTTGGGCGAGGTCGACCATGTTGGGTCGCAGCACACTTCAAACGTAGACACTTGGCTGAGATCCACTTGATCGTAATGCCAATGCCACGGCTTCATCATCGGGTGATTAATGCCAAGGGAACTGTGTCCACTTTTAGCTAAGCTCAATCCCGCTTCCATGGTCGCTTGGCTGCTGTGTTCAACGTCTCTAAGATCTAATGACTTAACCGGGCCATGCACATTGAAGTGCCCGAGATCGGTTGTGACTTCTAGCGCAGGCAAGAACAAACACTGGTTTGATGCAGGTAGCTTCGGCTGACAAATGTTGTGCTCGGTGAAGAAGAAGAAATCTAGCCCTTGTGATTCAACAATATCTTTAGCCGCAGCTAAAGTATTGTGACCATCAGAAAGCTGAGTGTGAGCGTGTAAATCGCCACGATACCAACGAGAATCAGAGCTCAGCATGTGGCTGTAATCAAACTCGATATCGTGATCCGTTGTGACTATTGGGTTCAGTTCTAGATCACTCTCAATTCCGTCAGTACCTAGGTCATTAGAATGATTAACTAACTCATCAGAGCAAAGCACATCGACTTGATACTGCATCGCACGCTCGGTGCGAAACTCACCTTCAAGATTGTAAAGTTCTAAGAACCACTCACCTGATGGAATCGCACCATCAATTGCGCCTAGCCCTGAGTTTTGCGGTTGAATCGTGAGTGACTTGTGTGCCTTTTCAAACAGCACCTTGCCACGAAATGCTTGGTTGGCATCGTAGGCTGCTGCGTACAAGAATCCTTTTTTCACCGTCGTACCAGTGAGGGTTACGCAGTGAGAACCTGCTGGCACATCAAAGGGGATACGTACTCTGCCAAACGGCAGCTCACCTTGAAATTGGGTCATTGTCTTCACCAAGTTCGTCCTAATTGAAGGACTGGGTCAAAAGAGGCCCACCCGAATAGATGGGCCTTTATGCATGCAAAGATAGTTTTAACCACTTTACAGATTAAGAACGATTCGCTCGGTCTAGTGCACGTTGTGCTTTCTTCGCCGCTTGTTTTAGCGCTTGGTCAGCTGGCACGTTTTGGATTTGAATCTGATCCGCTGCCACTTTCAAAGCGTCCATGATCTTACCGTTGGTAGGGTCTAGGAAGTCTTTGGTCGCAGTGTTCGCTTGCTTCAAAGGAATCAGAGCTTGCGGGTTATCTTTAGTGAACGCTTGGTATTCTGGTACTTCAGAAACGCTGTTACGCACTGGGATGTAACCCGTAAACATTGACCATGCCGCCGTGTTCTTCGCATTGGTGTAGAACTCAACGAACTCGAATGCACCTTTTGCTGCTGCTTCGTCTGTGCCTTTTGGCATCACGTAAACCAGCGCACCCGCTTGTGGCGCAGAAGGGTTTGATCCCCAACCTGGCTGTGTGGTTGCTGAAAGCTTAGTGAAGTCCAAATCACCTTGGTCGCCCGATGAACCGGTGTAACCCAACGCGTTATCTTTCATGACGTCATCAATGGTTTTGTACCAGTATTCCCAACCTTGACCGCCGTAGTGAATACGCATAATTTGATCATCGTGGATCCACTTACGGAAACTGTCCCACACTTCAACCCATTCAGCCGAATCGATTAGCACTGTTTTGCCATCATCACTGATGATCTTCGCGCCGTTAGAGAAAGCCGCGTCAATCATGTTGTCTTGGCCCCACATCGGCTCCCAGCCGTAAAAGGTCACGTTGCCTTTGTCATCACGTTGGGTAACTTTCTCCGCGACCTTAGCCACGCCTTGCCATGTGTTTAGGTCTTGCTCAGTAAAGCCGTTATCTGCCAATACCTGCTTGTTGTAGTAAAACACTTGAGTTGTACCGTAAGCAGGCAGGCCGATGATGGTGCCGTCGTCTGCCGTCACTTGGTCTTTAAACGCGCCAATGAAATCAGAGAAGTTGAACTCTTCATTCATGAACGGCGTTAGGTCGCGGCTCAAACCACGTCCGTGCATCGCTTCCGCACGACCTGAATCTAGCAGCACAAGTTCAGGTGCCGTTCTAGACGCTAGACCTGCTTGCAGCTTCTGGTAGGTTTCCGTGTAGTTACCTTGCAATGCTGGCTTCACCACATACTCATCTTGGCTCGCGTTGAACTCTTCGATGAGCTTAGTCATCATTTGCTGTGGCTTAGTACCACCGGAATACCAAAAGTTAACTTCGGTTGCGGCAAGAACACTGCTAGAGAACATAGACGCGCTTGCTGCGCCAGCACACACTAGTGCGAGAGTTTTTAATTTCATTTCCGTTTACTCTTTTACGCCGTTATCGGCGATACCTGAAAGAATCGTCTTTTGACAAATGACGAATAGAATTAACAAAGGCAATACTGCAATCGTGCTCGCTGCCATGATTTGCGACCAGTTCAAGCCATAGTTACCTTCGGCAATAAAGTAGTGACGAATCCCGGTCGCAATCAGGTTGAGTTCCTGAGTGGTAATAACCAAGCTTGGCCACATGTAGCTGTTGTAATTGGTAATAAAAGTGATGAGGAACAGTGTTGCGACTGCTGCTCGGCATTGCGGTAAGATGATTGCCCATAAGATCTTGAGCTCACCTGCACCATCAATTCGTGCCGCTTCAATCAACGACGGATGCACCTTGATAAACACTTGGCGTAGATAAAACACACCGAAAACCGACGCCGCGTTCGACGCCACCAATCCCATGTGTGAATCCAACAAACCCAGTCTTGCCAAGGTGATGTAAGACGGAATGTACGTCACTGCGCCCGGCAGCATGTAACAGCCCATCACGATAAAATAGAGCACGGTTTTCGAGCGAAACCTCAACTGCGTGAGTGCATAAGCAAACATCGCCGAGTTCACAATCACCAGCAGCGTAGTAAACAAGGCCACACTAAAACTGTTGAAGATGTATAAGCCAAACGGCGCGCTGTGGAAGGTTTCGACAAAGGTTTCCCAACGGAATTGCTCTGGAATCAAGTTCAGCGGGCTAGCAAAAATCTCATCATTGGTTTTCAGCGAACCTGACAGCATCCATAAGAACGGAAACACCATAATGGTTCCGCAGGCCGCTAAGAAAAGGTGCTTAGCCAGTGCGATAAACGAACGGCGATCCACTGAGCTTTTCTTTGGCACAACCTCTGATTTGGTCGCTTTCGTTTGAGCTGTGACTTTAGATTCAGCCGCTCTTTGAGTTAAGACTTGATTGGCATCCAATACTTGCGTGGTCATAATTCTGTCCTTTCAAAAATCGACTAGTAGTACACCCAGCGCTTGCCGATGTAGGTATTAATAAGTGCCAACAATCCAGTAATCAGGAATATCACTAACGATGTCGCGGCTGCCGGTCCCATTTCGTAACGCTCAAATGCTTGTTGGTAGAACAAGTACAACAAGGTACGAGTCTCTCCGCCCGGGCCGCCTTGCGTTAAGATTTGGAACTGATCGAACGCCTGCATTGCCGTGATAATGTTGACCACCACCAAGAAGAACGTAGTTGGTGAAATCAGTGGCAGCGTTATCTTCAAAAAACGCGTTAAGCTGCTGCACCCATCAATCAAAGACGCTTCGTACAGAGACTCAGGAATCTTGTTGAGCGCACTGATGTAAAACAGCATCGTCCAACCAATCGCCTGCCAAACCGTCACGATAATCACCGCAATCAAGGCTGTGTTTCCGTTCTCTAACCATGGAATCGCGCTAAACCCAGCCGACTCCAATAAGTGGTTTGCCAAGCCTGATTTAGTTTCGAACACCCAAGACCAAACAATCGACACCGCGACCGTTGGCGTGATCCAAGGCGAGAAGATCACCGCACGATAGAACTGGCTACCCTTGAAGTTTTTGTGCAGCAACATGGCAAACACAAGTCCAAGAATGATGGTTGGAATCACCACACCGACCGAGAACCAAAACGTGTTGAGTACCGCTTGAATGAACTCGTAGTCCTCAACCATGTACTCGTAATTTTCTAAACCGATGAACGAATAATCTGGCGAGATGTAATCCCAATCGGTGAAGCTGATATAAATTGAATAACCAAATGGTACGAGCCAAAAAGTAAACAGTGGCACCAACAACGGTGCGGTAAATAACAGTACCTTTAAGCGGTTTTTCATTGATTGTGAGAAAGCACTCATGGTGACCTCGTCCTTATTTGTATGCGGTTAAACTAAGTGTTTTTTATGACAGGTTAGTAAGAGCGCCCTTCATTTTTTTTATGGCTATCCATAAGAAAATCTTTACTCCAGTTCACCGTCTTCCATCTGGTGATAAAGCCAATCACAGAAGAAATTCACCTTGGCGCTGCGACTGTGTTTAGTAATCAAATAGTGAGCAGATTCAGCTGGCATCGAGGATTCGCTTGCTAGTACAAGATCTTCTTTCTTGAGTAATTCAGACACCGCGAGCGAACGCACCAGTAACATTCCAATGCCATGCTTGACCGCTTCTAAGGCATGCAGAGAGTTACTCACTTCGAGCAGAACCTTAGGTAATGTCATCTCGAATTGGTTATGCCCAAGCCATTGCAGCCAGTTCTCTCGATAGCCTTTGACCTGAACCGTCGGCAGAGCAGCAAAGTCATGCTTGCTGAGTAACTCTTGATGCTCGGATTTGAATTGAGGGCTGCACACTAACTGCCAATGTTCTTGAAACAATCGCTCGCAATGAGTGTCTTCGCTTTCAACCTTGCCGTTGGTCAGCTCGATATCGACATTCTGACAAGGGTTAGTTGATGGCCAGTCCACCAGCTGAATATCAAGCCTGATAAAAGGGTATTTTTTATAGAAGGATGGCAGGCGAGGTAGTAGCCAGTTGTGACAAAAGGTGTGGTTTACACGCAGGCTCAACACATCGGTTTCTTTTTCTCCGAACAAGATCTGAGTCTGCAATTTAAGGTGAGCAAGTGAACCTGCCACAATCGGTTGATAATGTTGAGCCGCTGACGTCAGCTTTACGCCTTTAGAACTGCGTTCAAACAAGGTGGTATCGAGGAAGGTTTCTAAACTTTTGAGCTGTTGGCTCACCGCCGCTTGCGTGACACAAAGCTCTCGGGCAGCCGCGCCAATGGAACCAAGACGAGCAACAGCTTCGAACGCAACAAGAGCGCGTAGAGGGGGTAACATGGCTTCACCTGATTGAAATAAAAGTGAAAAATACTTCAATCAGGTTTCAGTTTTTTGCGGTTCCAGTTACAGATTAATGACGAAGGGACGTTGATCAGATATTTATGATCACCGTCCCTTTTCTTCTATTTCAGATTGTTATGCGAAATGCCAGAACTCGCATCCGGCCTATCTATTCTTTGATGTAGAGGTCTTTAGAATAGATGCGCCCTTCCACGTTGTTCTTCGCAAAGCCGCCAACACTTGGTCGCACTAGGCGAGCCTGCATGTAGTAATAAATGGGTGCGATAGGCATATCTTCAGCCAGTAACTGCTCCGCTTGATCATAGAATCCTTGGCGATCTTGCTCGTTGGTTGCGGCCAGTGCGCTGTCCATCGCAGAGTCGTATTTATCGTTGTTGTAACGGGCAAAGTTACCCGAAGACTCAGAGCGCAGTAGGCTCAAGAAGGTCGATGCTTCATTGTAATCACCACACCAAGAAGCGCGCATCACATCAAAATCACCTTGGCGACGCGATACTAGGTAAGACTTCCACTCTTGGTTTTCCAACTCAACTTGCGCGCCTAGGTTGCCTTTGAGCATTGAAGCGATAGCCACAGCAATCGATTTATTCGACTCACTGGTGTTGTAGAGCAACTTGAAATCCAATGGATTAGCCGCATCGTAGCCCGCTTCTTTCAGTAATTCTTTTGCCTTTTGGTCGCGCTCCTTTTGAGTCCATGTGCTGTATTCAGGCTGAGTCGCATCAAAGCCAGCCGTGTACTCATGAGCAAAGGTATAAGCCGGTAGGTTACCCACCTGAGTGACACCATTAGTGATGACATCACGCATCATCGAATAAGACACCGCTTTACGCACTCGCGCGTCATCAAATGGAGGACGTGTAGTATTGAACGCATAGTAGTAAGTACATAGCAGAGGCACCGCGGTAAACGCATCTTGGTATTTGGTTTTAAGCTGCTGCGCCATGTGTGTCGGCACATCAGATGTGATATCGACCTCACCCACCGCATAGCGGTTAATCGAAGCGTTTTGGTTTTCGAAAGGAATGTAAGTCACTTGGGTTAGATTGGTATCTGAGCTGTTCCAGTAGTTAGGATTCTTCTTCAGTTCAATACGTTCGTTAACCACCCATTCGTCCAACACAAACGCGCCATTACCGACAAACTGCTTAGGGTCACTCCACGGCTTATCGCTATTTTCTAGCGTTGCCTTATGAACGGGCATCATCGATGTATGGCCTGTCATCGCCACAAAGTAAGGTACCTTGCTATCGAGCTCGAACTTCACCGTGTGTTTATCGACAGCGGAGATACCGAGATCTTCAACGGGCTTCTTACCTTCTGCCACGTCAGCAATATTGTTGATTCTGGTGAGCTTGAGATACCACACGTTTGGCGAAGCCAGTTTCGGGTCGACCGCGCGTCTTATCGCGTACACGAAATCATCGGCCGTCACCGGATCGCCATTCGACCATTTCGCGTCTTTACGCAGATGGAATACAAACGTCTGGTTGTCTTCCGTTTCCCAAGATTCCGCGACACCTGGAGTGATATTGCCATCGCGATCTTGGATCACTAAACCCTCAAATAGGTCGCGTAGAATGTGCATTTCCGGCAGGCCTTCTGCTTTCGCAGGGTCAAGCGTCGCCGCTTCTGCATCATTGGCACGAACTAAGTGTTGGTCTTTTGCCAGCGAAACACCGGCAGGTAAGGTTTCAGCAACGGCAGTCACTGATATAAAAGGGGTCAATAAAGATGAAATGAGTAAAGCCGTTGAATGTTTCTTAAAATCCATGTTTTTTTGCTCTCCTAGCCTATCTTTGAAGCAAGTAATAAAATTAACAATGCGACGGTTGACGAGTTTTGACGCTATGGTTTATTTAAAGGGGTTCATCTAATGGACTTAGTTAATGATTAATATAGCCAATAGTGAATACTTGATAGTACTTGATCAATCAGGAGATTAAGGTGAGTTTAATTCCAAGAACGGAAAGAGCTGCGTTTTCAATAAAACCGCTGTCATATGGAAAATCAATGTTGGGAGCGCCTTTGCTCTATTTCCCCGCGCAAATAGAAAGCGAATCTCGCGGGCTGATTTTAGCAGGTACACACGGCGATGAAACCGCTTCAATCGCAGGATTATCTTGCGCCCTGAGAAGCTTGCCAGCCGCCAATTTACGACACGATGTGATTCTGTCGATGAACCCAGATGGCAATCAGTTAGGCACTCGCGCCAACGCTAACCAAGTCGATTTGAACCGCGCCTTTCCGACTCAAAACTGGACAGAAAACGGCACCGTCTATCGCTGGAGTTCTCACACTCCGGTCAGAGACGTAAAAGTGAAAACGGGACAAGCCAACCAACTTGAACCTGAAGTGCAGTCACTCATCAACCTCATTGAGCAGCGCAAATCCAAGTTCGTCATCTCTTTCCACGAACCACTCGCCATGGTCGACGACCCAACCCAATCGGAACTTGCCACTTGGCTAAGCAAGCAGTTCAACCTACCGCTCGTTGAAGGCGTGGACTACGAAACACCAGGCTCATTCGGCACCTGGTGCCAAGAAAGAAATCTACCGTGTATTACCGTAGAGCTACCACCGGTTTCTGCGGATCTGACTATCGAGCAGTATTTGGATGCGTTTGTGGCTGTGTTGGGGTGTGAGGGGGGCTAGAGGCTAGATACCTCCGCCTACCCGATTATTCATTATTTTTCATCTTTAGATTTATACTTCGAAGTCCCAATGCAAATCCAAGGGCAAATAAACCAGCGACAAGTAACGTGCTAGGGGTTGCACCTAAGTTCTCGAACCATTGTGTGAAAAAATGAATCCCCCCGAAAACTGAAACGGTATTTAGAACCCACCTGCGGTTTCTTTTCCAAGCCCAAACTGCAACCGCAATTAATGCGACAGCCCAAACGAAGGCAAATGTAGAATCGGTAATAATTATTTCTCTTGTTGCGTTTCGCTCGCCCCACAAAGAACCAACCCAAAAACCCAAATTAATCAGAAAAAAGCCGGTTCTCGATGAAGCAATGGCTATTCTTTCGTATTCTGCTGGGAGTCTTTTAGATAGTTGATATAGGGTTATCGACAATAGGCTAAAAAGAATGACTGTGATGGTAGGCTCTTGAATACCAACAAAGTAAGTCGCATGAAAATATCCTGTTCTAGCGCCGATACAAGCTGATAACATTAATGTTGCTAGAACAGCAAGCAGAGCACTCCTCGCAAATATACTCGCTACAGTAAATATTGTTGTGACAGTTATCATTGATAAAAGACTACCTTCGCCCGCAACCGTGATTCCACCTCCGTTCATCAATGCGCCTGCCAAAATGCAAATGTTAGCAAGTACATTCCATTGTTCGCTGCCACTACTTAATATCACAAGGCCACCGATTATAATGAATGCTCCTATCAATATTGCGGTTGTTGGTTCGGGTACCAGAGCAAGTATCGCACTACTGACAGCGGTAACCCCAAATCCAATTAGGATGTTAAACGCGAGGGAACCTGTAGATTTTGCAGCAAGGGCACTGAATTTTTCGTACTCTTCCCGAGTAACTGCCCCTTCGCTTAACAATTTATCTAGATCGAGAGTTACTTTCATAATGAATCCTCAATATTCATAACGGCTGAGACAGGGGCCGACAAATTTAGCACCTAGTTAAGACTAGCTATTTAAGTGACACTTTTGGCAGGCTGTTGCTAGCCATTGTTACAGGTACATACTCAAAACCTGTCCTTTTTCATTTTCCACAGGTCAGGGAGTTCTGACCTCTAGCGTCTCTCTTTCACTCGCACAAAGCAATGTAATTGTATACTGCTTCAATGCCTAAAATAAAAATGCTTCCGGACCTCGTTTCACGTAGTTAGGCAGTGAAAAAGGGGTAAAGACTTTAGGTATTGGCTCATCGATAGACAATATAGATAAGTACCTAATCAAGCTCTTAAAACACATTTCCCTAGCTAGGTTCGATAGAGCGATCTCCAATTTAACCCACCAATACGCATCATTATTGCCCGGCCAGTATTCATGTGGCGAGCCCCATGACATTAGTACTAAGCGCACATACTTGCTCAACATTTCCTTGAGACAATTATTCCGTTAGACACGTTTTAAATAGGCAGGAAAAACCGCACACACAGGTTGTGAATAAGTAAAGGTCTAGCTTGAAATAAGCTCTTTCCGAGTTAGCAAGTGCCATGGGTAAAAATCAGCTTATGATGTTTTTTGACATTTATTTTTCAATATTTTTTGTTAGATTAGTAACTAATTGATAACCAAGGATATAGAAAAGTAAAAACCACTTTCCAAGAGTCAGGAAAGTGGTTAGACATAATGAGCCTCAATAACATGTAAGCTTTCTAAAAGCCGAGAATTTGTAACTAGGTTATCAATAGTCAACTGTTGCTACATTAAAATCGAAAAGTTCACACTGACTATGTTTTATAAAACCTTACTAAGTTTTAATCACATAAGGGCTTCCACTCTTTTAATTTTAACTGTTTACGCCTTATTAAGTAGAAAGCAGACATAATAACACTAAAAGAAATTCCATCTATAATCGACTCAGAAAAAAGGTAAAAAAATGTTACACTAGAAGCTGTCTCCACCATAAAATTAACAATCAAGAAGATTGGCGTGCAAGAAAACAAAATAAAAATAAAATTTTTAGGAAAACTTTGATAATAAGGTGGCGGAAGACGAAATCCAAGTTTACGTAATACCCTGTCTAGCGGGGGATTATAATTTAGTTCCCAAACCCCTTTCTCTCTTAGATTTTTGTGCGCAAGTTCAATTCTTTCTTCAAATTTCATAATAGCCTCTTGAAATATTTTAAAAAAAACATGTAATTTTTAACAACTTATCGATCTTTGCATTATATTAATTCAATCCCTAACACTATAGGGGTTGTTAACTTCTGAAAGTAATCCTTTTTCTAAACGTAAAACTCTATCTGCTATAGCTATAGTTTTAGGGCGGTGCGCTATCATAAAAATCGGCAACTCCGTCTTCCTCAACATTTCACAAACGTAAGACTCAGTTTCGATATCTAAACTACTAGTTGCTTCATCTAAAATTAAACAATCTGGCTTCTTATACAAAGCTCTTGCAAGCAAAATTCGTTGTTTTTGCCCTGTAGATAAGCTTGAACCCATTTCTCCGATTAAAGTGTGATACCCCATATTAAGCCGTTCTATATCATCATGTATTTGCACTTTCTTAGTACAATTGACTAACCACTCTTCATCTATGTTTGTTCCCCAAAAAGTAATATTATCAACAATAGAACCACTGAATAATTGATCTTCTTGGAAAACACTACCAACACGTAGTCTAACTTCTTTCATTGAAAGGGTCGGATCCCGGAAGTATTCAATGTTACCAGATGTAGGGGTATAAAGCCCAAGCAATAGCTTTGCAATAGTCGACTTACCCTCGCCCGAAGGACCTATTAATGCAACTATTTCACCTTTTTTGACCTTGAAAGAAATGTCATTTAATAATAATGGTTGATCTTTACCGTAACAATAAGAGAGCTTATTTACGACTAATTGTACATCTTCATCAGGGCTCTTACATATAGCAAAAGATTTTTTAATATTTACATTGCTTATCTCTTTGGGCTCTAAAACTATGTCTGCTAATCTTTCATTATATACAGATAACATTTTGAACTCGAAGTAGCTATTAATCAATGAACTGATACTACCAGAGAATCGTTGTTGGTAAGACAAAAATGCGAGGAGCATACCTACAGTAAAACTACCACTTAATACTAGATCTGAACCAATCCAAAGAACGAATGATGATACTATGCTAATCAGGAATACATTTATGGTGCTATATATCATATCAAGCTTCATGTCATGCAGCTGTGTGTTGCGCCTAATAACATTTAGATTTTTCCACGTTGACTCTCTCCATGGTAAGGTACCATTAACTCTGAGACTAACCACGCCTCTGACTGTCTCTAAAAAGAAACTTTCCTCTTTTGTATTTGCTTCCCACATGTTTTCTTCGGAGCGTTTAAATGCATCAAACCAAGTGCAACGGAGTAAGACATAGGATATTGCTGCAAGTATGGCTACAATAGAGAGCTTGGGGCTATATATTACCATTACAATCAGAGTGCCTACTACGAGAAAAACATCAAGTAATGCAGTTATTATGCTAGTGGTAAGAGTCGCTTGAATGTCATCCACCGCAGAAAATTTTGAACTTATACTACCTATATTGCGCTTTTCAAACCATTCAATAGGTAACCTAAACAAATGGTTAAAAACATTTGCCGTCCATTGCATGTTAAAATTTATACTTAAGGTTATTATTGCCCAGTCTTTTGCAAGACCGATTAGAGTTTGAGTAGCCGTAACAAGCAGAATTGATATAATTATCAAAATTAGTAAATTTTCATCATATCCGACAAGTACCTCATCAATGACTATTTGGTTTAGCATCGGCAAAAATAAAGCTAACACCTCTAATACAAGAGAAAAAATTAATATTTTAATTAAAGATCCTTTCAAACCTATAGTTTTACCGATTAATGATGATAATTTTATAGCATCTCTTTGCTCTTTTTTTTCAAAGTTATGATTGGGGGTTAATTCAAGAGCTATGCCTGTAAATTTATTATTCAAGTCTGTCAACGTTAGATGCATAACCCCACATGCAGGATCATGGATAACTACTTTTTTTCCATTAACGGATTTAAGTACGACGAAATGGTTTAGATTCCAGTGAAGTATGCAAGGGGTTTGTAAATTCACTAAATCGTCAAGATCTAAACTAACTGCTCTACTAGACAGATTTATTTCTTCTGAGCATTCAATAAGGCGAGCGAGCGTCATACCATGCTGGCTTACTTCAAACCTACTTCTAAATTGCCTTAAGTTAACTTTGTACCCATGCCAGTCGGCTATCATAGCTAAACAAGCAATACCACATTCTGTACTTTCTGTTTGTCGGACCAATGCTAATTTTTTACTGAAACACCAGTTCAAAGTATTATTAATTTCCACTTTCTATATTTTTCCTTTAATGGAATAAAAGGGCTCTAATATCCACTCATAAATATTTCTTGTGTCAATTTCCACATCAGCACTTACTGTCATGCCAGAAATTAGTTCCTCTTCTTTTCCATATATGGTGATTGTTGGCTTTGTTAGTTGCACTTGAATTTGATAAAGGCCACCAATATCTTCCTTTCTAATTAATCGCCGATTTTCGATCAATTCAGGGGCTACCGCAGATTTTGCAATACTTTTTACAACACCACTTTGAACACCAAACTTTTCATAAGGGTAAGCATCGAATCGAAGCTTTACATTTTGACCTAACCTTATAAATCCTATGTCTCGACTTGATGCATAGAGTTCAACAAAAGTCTCTGTACTTTCTGGTGCAATGGTTAATACGACTTGTCCGTCTTTTACAGAATGCCCTTTTTCAGTGAGTATAGAGGTAATCGTCCCCTCAAGAGGAGAGCGAACCTGACTGTCACTCTGATACAGGTATTCTACCTTTTCCCTTTCAGTATCTTCGAGCTGGCGATCTAGATCTTTTAATTTTATTTCAAGATTTAATTTAACACTCTTCCTACGATCTAAAAGGTTTTCTCTTTCTCTCAGAAGCTTTTGTAGGTTAAGGTTATTATTCTCTAATTTATATTCTTTTGATATTAAGTCTAATTTTTGCTTTTGATAGTCAATCTCGGAAAGATAATTATTTTCAAGTAATTTACCCTGTCTTAATAATAGATTTTCTGATAATTCAATTTCTTTATTTGATAGAGATATGACATTTTCTAAAATTTTGATTTCACTATCTAAATTATTTATTTCCTTAGTGTAAGATTGAAATTCCATATTAGATTTTTGGGATTCCTGAACTTTCCTATCTTTAATTAATTTGTATTTACTATCTATTGAAATAGAAATTTTCTCTTGTAATCCAACTCCAGAACTATCAAATCTTTCATATTTCACTTCATATAATGGAGATGATTTCTTAACCTTAACTCCCTCTTTAACAAATAATTTACTTATATATCCAGACTTATTAGATTTAACTTTAACCATCCCTCCGATCGGGCTAACAACTCCTGACAATGTTTCTCTTCTAGTATATTCAGCAAATACCAAAAAAGATAGAATAGAAAGTAAAACAAGAATAGATAGTACTAAAAATACGTTCTGACTTAGTGATGGATTAGTAATTATAGTACCTTGGTTATGATTATTTTTAGATTCAAGGAAATCATTACGGTATAAGTGATTCGATTTTGATAGCATTTTTTCATCGTGATGAAATTAACAAAATTAAAAGTTAATTATGTTAATTTTAAAGGAAATTAATTTATATATACTTATAATTAAATTTTAATAAATTATTAAGTAAATCACAGATCAACATAAATTAACCTGTGATTAGTTTATATTAAAGAGGCTAGTCTATTTATCTGTCAAAATGACAATTACCCCCCATAGCGCCTTTAATGCCGCCCACAGCACCGCCAACTGCTGCCCCTGCAGGCCCCCTAACTGCCCCTTTTACTGCCCCTTTTGCTGCGCCCTTCAAGATGTCTTTAACACAATCTTTATTTGGAGATTTTTCTTGTTCTTTCATACCAGCTTCTGATGCAGGGTAATTACTATGATTACGTCTATTACTTGAACTATGATAACGTTCCATTCGGTCGCTACCTGAATCGCCACGTCCCGCACCACCATCAATCATCTGGACTTCTTCATTATTCAGAATGTACATAATATCTTCCTAATTATTTTTATAATCCGACTGGAATATTTTAAATTTCATATATTTCCCCACGTCTGTCTTTAAATGAGGAAAGCACAAATTAACACCAAGAAAATAAATATGCAAACAGTCACACATCAATTCCCACCCAAATGGTTGCTATTAAATAAAAAGTGCGCTTTCCATTCGCATTTTAATGAAAAAGAACTCAATAATACTTATAAACCTTGAATGCCCCTTGACTAAATAAAACATTCATGAGCTCGAAATTTAAAAACAACTACCAAAAAAATATATGGTAACTTTTATACATTTTGCAGCCAATTAAATTGTTCAATTAGATGTGTAACTGACCTACCCTATCAATACAATTATTCTACAAGCGCAAAAATAGTTCAAAGGTTGTCGATTCATCAAACTCTACATACTCTTGTTTCAACACTCTCCACATTTCGCGTTCTGCCAAATGACAAAGAAATTAAAAATCTGACAATGATGCTCACAAGTTTTGCATTAAATATTGAAATATTTTGGAGTTTATTTAAGTAAGTTCTTTGGGATATAAGTAATTTCTGTACGCTTCCTTGTTACAAAGCCCGTGAGGAATTGGAGATAGAGATTATTTTTGCTAATTAGCCGCAAGGTAAAGGACGCATCGAACGTGCTTTTGATACGTTCCAAGATCACCTCGTTCCAGAATTGAGACTGGTGGAAGTCACTAATATGAATAGCGAAAAATGACTACCTATAAAACACTTTCATCCCGGAGTATTGGGCGAGAACCCTCACAGTCAACGCTACACAGATACGTTTGGAACATAAGTCTATTCAGAAGCACTCAAACCTCGATGCGATATGTATCCAAAAAAATATCGAAAAAACCAGTGTTACCATACTTTCAGTTATGGTAACGCCATGTATCAAATTACCTCCCCGTTAAGGCACTCTATCGTAAGCCAACAGGTTGAACTCCGTAAGCAAGTTAATGGTGCCTTCAGTGCTTACTTTGCCGACAGAAAAATATTAATTAATGAGCTTGTTGAGCCCAGTGCTAAGAAGGAATACGGGGAAGAAGTTCAGAAAAAGCTCGATGCCTTAGAGCGTGCCAATAAGTTAGGGAATATGAGAGAAGCTGCTCTACAGAGCGGTTGCTCTGTCAAAAGCATTCACAACAATCGTCAACAGCTCGAAGCACAAGGTCCATTAGCTTTGAAACGCATGTATGGTCAACCAAGGCACAGTAACCGCATCGATGAGAAGACTCGGAATGTCGCCATCTCATTAACACTAAAATTCCCTTACCTAACATCGATAAGGATCAATGGTGAGATGATAAAGCGTTTTTATAACTCAATTAGCCACTCAACAGTAAGGAATATCTGGCTTGAAGAAAAGTTGAATACAAGAGAACTACTGGAAACTCGTACTGAGACTGCAATTATCGAATAGGAGCTGACCTGTCATAGTGGACTGCTATTAATGAGGCTATGACAGAGTCCTTCAGTAAGTAGCCAGTCAACATCCCTCGGTAATCACAGCCACTAATGACTCACCGAACTCGAAAACAGGTTAATGATCACCACACCAGCCAGAATTAAAGCGATGCCAATGATCGCGTAGATGTCTAGCTTTTGCCCGTAGACCAGCCAAGACAGTGCTGCGACTAACACTATCCCTGCCCCGCACCAAATCGCATACGCTACGCCCAAAGACATGGTTTGTACCGTTAGAGACAATAGATAGAAAGCACAGCCGTAGCCAGCCAATACTGCGGCAGTCGCGGGCAAAGAAGTAAACTGCTGCGTTTTAGGTAATAAAGAAGTGGCGACAACTTCAAGCACGATGGCGAGTGATAGCATTACAGGGGGTGGTAGAGAGAAAAGCATGTTCAAGCCTACAACTAGAAAATAGGCGGCAAGCTTATGCTCTGTTTATTTCCAGTAAATGTCCCTTCTACTTAGTTACTGTTTAGAGTCTCGATAGATTCTCTTAGCAACACCTTTCCTTTCACTCTCCCCCTTCAAATCTCACCAATTATTACAAATAGGTAATAATCATTTTATATTTAAGGGGATTATCAAAACCTATGACCAAGCATATACTAGCTCCAACAAAACGAGAGAGCGGAAACAATTAAGCTCGACTACGCTTAACGAGTTGAACTTAATTGCAAAGTTATCCGCTGTACTGACATATAAAGGAAGCATCCAATGACTATCGAAATCAAACCTGGTCAAACTCATATCCAATCTAAAGCAATGGTCGCTTGGAAAGCAGGTGAGCCGCTAAAGCGTGAAACGGTTGACGTTGAACTGCCAAAGGCTGGCGAAGTACTTGTTCGTATCGTTGCTACTGGTGTTTGTCACACTGACGCATTCACTCTTTCAGGTGACGATCCAGAAGGTATCTTCCCTTCTATCCTTGGTCACGAAGGTGGCGGTATCGTTGAAATGGTTGGCGAAGGCGTAACAAGCGTTGAAGTTGGCGACCACGTTATCCCACTTTACACAGCTGAGTGTGGCGAATGTAAATTCTG
>NZ_VTXJ01000023.1:0-89354 GCF_013114525.1 Vibrio sp. T3Y01
ATCATTTTGATTCCGAAGAATCTGTTTTATCTAACGATAAAACGTTTTGATATTCATCAACGAGTGCCCACACAGATTGATAGGTTTAAATTGTTAAAGAGCTTCTCTTCGTTGTGACCTGCGTCACTTCGTAAGAGGCGGCCATTCTAGCGACTTAATTCTCAGTGTCAAACACTTATTTGGAATTAATTTCTACTTTCTAAAAGTAGGAGTGAATTATCACTCAAAGCTAGTTGCCTTTACTAACATTCTTCGCTGAAGCCTTGTGGCGTCTGCCGTGTCAGTGAGGCGGCATTATAGAGACGCCGCTCATATTGGCAAGCATTAAATGCATTTTTTATTGAAAAAAGAGGTTAAACGAAGACATTTCAACCAAGGGCTTATTTGTACCACTTTAAGCCCAACTTTCGAACAAATTACTCACAGAACCCTGTGGATAACTACTCACCACTATCAAAGAAGTAAGACAACCGGGACCTAGGGTTTAGGTACTCTCTTACTTGTTCAGGTAGTTTGTTGGGATTAACCGCATTAACGATTTTTATATCTTTAGCAAGCAGGTCGATTACCGGAGCTTGTGTTCTGGGCACGCTAGGGTCATACGTCAGCACATTGGGATAAAGCATATGCTTGGCATTTACCGAAATAACAATACCAATTGAATCATTGGAGAGCTGAACCACGGTTCCTGGCGGGTACACTCCCATGAACTTAACCAATAGACTTAAGTTGTCTTGGCTATATAGGTGTTTGCAGTTCTTATATAAGTGAGAAAGCGATAGGTAAGGGATCATTGGCGGTGACTGTGTTTTACCATGGCACAAGTTATCGAATGCATTGGCAACTGCTACTATCTTGGCAAACTCATCAATCTCTTCTTCCTTTAAGCCTTCTGGGTAACCAGAGCCATCATTCATCTCATGATGCTGAGCAATTACCTTTTTAGCTGTTTCAGGAAAATCATCTATTGCAGAAACGATCTCCGCACCATACTTAGTATGGAGCTTTAAGTAGTTCTCTTCTGGCACCGTCAATGCGCTCTGCTTTCTTAATATAGCGACGGGTATTTTGATTTTGCCCACGTCATGGAATAACGCAGCAAAAGAGAGAGCTTTCAGTTGTTGTGTGTTGTAGCCTTTAGCTTTGCCGAGCATCATGGCAACAACAGCAACATTTAGTGTGTGGAAGTAGATATCTTCAAAGTCAGCTTTACCATTCATTAGGTGGAGTGTGACGTTATCATCACATACTAATGTTTCGACAATATCATCAACGAGAGATTTCACCTCTCCTACCGCATCCAAAGGACGATTGCGAATTTTGGTCATGACTGAGCGCATTCGAGCAAGTGAACGCTCAAACTCTTTCTCACAGTTACTCACTCTGCGTCGGTAAGAACTTAAAGTTTCAATGCGATCATGCTTTTCTTGCCACATTTTTTCAGCTTCAAGACTAACCTGTAAGTCATCACCTGATTCCAACTCAACCATATGGTTAACCGGCAAAGGTGAAGTATCACTTTGATTAAGGTTTATATAGACGTGTTTGATACCAAGGTGTCGAATGATCTTAACCTGAGCATCGTCTTTTATTTTAAAGCTATTGAATAGAAACGGGTGTTCATTCCACTTGACGGGAAGTCGTATATGTAGACCGGGCTGGATGCGATCTACGGTAATTTTTATGCTGCCCATTTTTATATATAACGTTGATTAATAATCTCTATTTATAATTCTAATAAAACCAAGCAGCAATTTCACTATCCTATTTCACAGGTTCAGTTTAAAGAGTCGCAATGCACCATCCATCTTATACCGAACTTATCTTCAACTTTGCCAAACCTAGCGCCCCAAAACGTGTCTGCAAGCGGCGTCATAATTCGCCCACCCTGTGTTAGTTTTTCAAAGATCTGCTCTTGGGTCGCGGTATCATCTGTAACGAGAGAAAGAGCAAGATTATTCCCTTCGAGTTCTTTAGCTTTAACCCCATCAGACATCATCAGCTTCATACCAAAGGCTTCGAATTCAGCATGCATGATCCAATCAGGCTGCGCTCCCTCTATTACCTGTGGAGCATCACTAAAGAGTTGTTTCGATAAGACAACTCCACCAAAGCATTTATGATAAAAATCCAACGCCTCGCCACAACGACCATCGAAAAATAAGTAAGGGGTTACTGTCAGCATATCTTTCTCCTCTATTGCTACTTTAAACATAGACAATAGAAGCAAAAATTACAGGTAACAGGCTGATTTCAGATGATTAATTTATTGAAGGTTATTACTACGATGGGAATTGATGAGATTTATAAATGAAACATCAAGATCTGACTGATTGGACAGGCATTCCTGCCGCTATCACGAAGGCAACGCTTTCCAGATTCCAGATACAACAAAGCCCCGACTTGAGTCGAGGCTTTGTCATTTAAATATGGTATCGGTAGGCGACTTGACTGGGCTTGCATCCAAGCCGACACGCTGGATTTCAAATTCACAAACGCCCAAAACGACGAAAGGTCGCTATAAAAGCGACCTTTCTATATGGTACCGCTCTAGGCGAACTGATTGGACAGGCATTCCTGCCGCAACCACGAAGGCAACGCCTTCCAGACTCCAGATACAACAAAGCCCCAACTTTCGTTGAGGCTCTGTCTTAAAATATGGTACAGGTAAGTGACTTGACTAGGCTTGCATCCAAGCCGACACGCTGGGTTTCAAATTCACAAACGCCCAAAACGACGAAAGGCCGCTATAAAAGCGACCTTTCTATATATGGTACCGGTAGGCGGACTTGAACCGCCACGCCCGAAGGCAACGGATTTTGAATCCGTCGTGTATACCAATTTCACCATACCGGCATTATCGTGGGCATTGCCCTGTCGATGTTTGGCATTATACGTAAGCAAGCTGATGTGGCAAGCATAAAAACTTGAATTCACGTGTGTTTGCCGATAATTTCGCCACTAAGTCATAAGCTGTGCGTCATGTCTCTTTTCACGCTCTGCCTTAAACTATATTCTGACGCCTAAATTTTTGAAGAAGTAATAACACCATGACATCTACCAACACACTGCCACCAGCTGGAATGATGCGCCGATTCGGTGCTTTGTTCTATGACGCTCTTATCGTGATCGCTATTGAAATGATGGCAGCTGGCGTCATTATCGCTTTACTGCATGCGCTTATGGCTCTTGGCATTTTTGACCACAGTGGTTATGCCGATGTCAGTGACTTCCTAACCAACCACCCTATCTGGAGCCCGGTTTACACATTTTATCTAGTAGCGGTTTGGGTTTACTTCTTTGTGTTCTTCTGGACTCGAGCGGGTCAAACTCTGGGAATGAGAGCGTGGAAACTCCGCGTTCAGAACAAAGATGGTTCTGCGATTACTGTCACTCAAGCTCTTATTCGCTTAGGAACCTCTGGTTTTGGTTTAGCCAACCTATGCGTTCCCTTAGATCCTCAAAAGCGTGGCTTTCACGATATCTGGGCGAAGACCGAAGTGGTTGTGTTACCTCAAGCGCGATAGTGCTTCTAAACAGCTTCAATCAAGATAAAAAAAGGAAGGCGTTATGCCTTCCTTTTTTATTTATAGTTTCCGCCTCAAGAGCATCACGGCTATTCCGAGGAATACGACACTTGGGGCTAACGCACCAAAGGCCGGCGGTATCTGATACACCAAACTCACAGGGCCAAAGAACTCACTTGATATATAGAAGGTAAAGCCTGCGATAACACCAGATAGGATCCTTGCCCCCATGGTCACACTACGCAGTGGACCAAAGATAAATGACAGCGCCATCAACATCATCACCGCGATAGAGATTGGCTGGGTTATCTTTCTCCACAACGCCAACTCGTAACGCGCAGCATCTTGTTCTGAAGCTTTCAGATAAGATACGTAATCATACAAACCACTCAATGACAGCTCTTCTGGTTTCACTGTCACGATCGCAAGCTTGTCTGGTGCAAGTGATGTTTTCCAAGTGTATGTTGGCAAATTCTCTTTCGTTATCTGCAGTTCATTTTCAAAAGAAGTAACAACAACATCTTTCATCGTCCAAACGTTGTCTCCAACGTAATCCACTTCTTTAGAATAGATAGCGGTTTTCAGAGCCTTATTTTCATCAAAGCGCCACATGTTCATGCCATATAGCTTGTCATCGTCGATTTTGACAATAAAGATGAAATCATTGGCATCACGAGCCCAAACACCGCTTTGCGTGGAGATGATATTCCCCCCTGCAATCGATATGGTTCTTAAGTCACGAGCCATCTTTTGCGCTTGAGGCGCGCCCCATTGCCCTAATAGCGTCACCACTATCATTAATGGAATCGCTGTCTTAAGTACCGAGAAACCGATATCAAGTTTAGAGAAACCCGCCGCCTGCATTACTACCAACTCAGAGCTCGCCGCAAGCATACCCAATCCGATCAATGCACCAAGTAAAGCTGCCATTGGGAAAAACATTTCGATATCACGTGGGATACTTAACAAAACAAAGTACAGAGCTTGAAGCAGATCGTAGGTACCACGACCAACTTTTCTCAGCTGCTCTACATACTTGATGATCCCTGAAAGGCCAACAAACGTCACCAGTACAAGTGACGTGGTTGCGATGATTGTTCTGCCTATATATAAATCGAGAATCTTAAACACGGCTTAAGCCAACCTCTTATTCTTGAATTTTTCTTTCAAACGCCTTACTGGCACGCTATCCATAAAGTTTGCACCAATCGCGACAATTAACAACAATGCATTGATTGGCCACATGCCGACTACTGCAGGGATACTGCCCTCTTCTATTGCTGATTTGGTTGCACTGATTGCCAAGAAGTAGGTCAGATAAATCAAAATCGCAGGACCAATCTTAGCGAAACGTCCCTGCCTTGGGTTTACCGCCGAGAGTGGCACAACAAGCATGGTCAACAACGGAATACAGAGTACCAATGAAATACGCCATTGCAATTCAGCTTTTGCGCTATTGTTTGGGTTACCAACAAGGTCAAGTGTCGGAATCGCTTCCCAGTCACGACCTTTCTTCTCAACTTCTCGCTGACCAATCAAGCCTTCATACTCTTCGAAGTGTGTCACCATATAGTCAAGACGAGTTGGAACACCTTCATGACGAGTACCATCGTACATCACGATGACTTGGCGGCCATCGCTGAGCTCTTTTACATCGCCCGACTTCGAGTACATTACACTTGGAAGCACAGAATCACGCGGACGCATTTGAGCAACGAACACGTTTTCTAGCTTATTCCCATCAATATCATCGATGAACACCACAGACGAACCATCTGGCGTTCCTTCAAATTTACCCTTTGGTAGCAAATCAACACTGTTCTCTGCTGCCACTTCCTCATACATCTGTTCAACCTTGTCTTGCGACCAAGGAGATAACCAGAATGAGTTAAAAGCGGCAACCGACGCAGTAATCAAAGCTAAGTAGAGTGCCGATTGAATCAGGAATTTGTTACCTATACCGGTCGCGTTCATGACCACTATTTCACTTTCAGCGTAAAGACGACCAAAAGTGAGCAAAATACCAATATAGATACTGAGCGGAAGCATCAATAAGCCCATCGCTGGCATATTTAGACTAACGATCGACAAGATTAGACTCGCAGGGATAGCACCATCAGAGGCGTCCGCTAACACACTGATGAATTTTTGGCTGAGAAACACGAGAAAGAGAACAAAAAAGATCGCAAATTGGCTCTTGATTGTCTCGCGGATCAAATATCTAACAATAATCACGCTCAAATTACCTATACAAAACTTGTTTTTTTGATTGAATCACTATAATTTCCCGTTGAACCTTTTATTTTTTTAAATTTTTAGCTAAGTGTTAGCGTTCTTCTTTAAGGTTAGTTCCATTATAGGATCCAACAAGTAAGAACCCATTATCTAACATTTAGTTCGATTTGTCTTCAGGATGTAGGAGTACGCATGGAGTTCAGTGTAAAAAGTGGCAGCCCAGAGAAACAACGCAGCGCATGTATCGTTGTCGGTGTATTCGAACCGCGCCGCCTTTCTCCAGTAGCCGAGCAATTAGATAAGATTAGCGATGGCTATATTAGTTCACTGCTTCGTCGCGGTGATCTAGAGGGTAAACCTGGCCAGATGCTACTACTGCATCAAGTACCTGGTGTACTTTCAGAACGTGTTCTACTTGTAGGCTGTGGTAAAGAGCGTGAGCTAGGCGAGCGTCAATACAAAGAAATTATTCAGAAAACCATCAGCACACTAAACGAAACAGGTTCTATGGAAGCCGTATGTTTCCTAACAGAACTGCACGTTAAAGGCCGCGACACTTACTGGAAAGTTCGTCAAGCGGTAGAAGCGACTAAAGATGGTCTTTACACATTTGACCAATTCAAGAGCAACAAGCCAGAGACTCGTCGCCCACTACGTAAATTGGTATTCAACGTACCAACACGTCGTGAACTGAGCCTAGGTGAAAAAGCGATTGCTCACGGTCTTGCTATTGCTTCAGGTGTAAAAGCATCTAAAGACCTTGGCAACATGCCACCAAACATCGCTAACCCAGCTTACCTTGCCTCTCAAGCTCGTCGCCTAGCTGACGACTTCGAAACCGTAACGACTAAGATCATCGGTGAAGAAGAGATGGAAAAACTGGGCATGACCTCTTACCTAGCGGTGGGTCGTGGTTCAAAGAACGAATCTATGATGTCTATCATGGAGTACAAAGGCGCACCAGATTCTGATGCAAAACCGATTGTACTTGTTGGTAAAGGCCTAACGTTCGATTCAGGCGGTATCTCACTTAAGCCAGGTGAAGGTATGGATGAGATGAAGTACGACATGTGTGGTGCTGCGTCTGTATTCGGTACAATGAAAGCGCTAGCTAAATTGAACCTGCCTATCAATGTTGTCGGTATTCTTGCTGGTTGTGAAAACATGCCAGGTAGCAACGCTTACCGCCCAGGTGACATCCTAACGACGATGTCAGGCCAAACAGTTGAAGTCCTAAACACTGATGCTGAAGGTCGCTTGGTTCTTTGTGATGCGCTAACTTACGTTGAGCGTTTTGAACCAGATTGCGTGGTTGACGTTGCAACACTAACTGGCGCGTGTGTTATTGCTCTGGGTCACCACATCAGTGGCGTACTATCAAACCACAATCCTCTGTCTCACGAGCTAGTCAACGCTTCTGAGCAAGCAAGTGACCGTGCATGGCGTCTACCAATGGCAGACGAGTACCATGAGCAGCTAAACAGCCCATTCGCTGATATGGCAAACATCGGCGGCCGCCCAGGCGGTACTATCACTGCTGGTTGTTTCCTGTCTAAGTTCACTAAGAAATATCACTGGGCTCACCTAGATATCGCAGGTACAGCTTGGAAATCTGGCGCAGCAAAAGGCTCGACAGGTCGTCCTGTCTCAATGCTAGTCCAATTCTTATTGAACCGCAGCGGCCAAGAGACTGAAGAGCAATCTTCAAAATAATAAAAAGGGCCTACGGGCCCTTTTTTAATAAGCGCTATTTGTTAGGGTCTGTTGACCAAGTAAGATGAATAGCCACGATTTTCAGTTCGAGTATCAAGTATGCAAACAGCTACGTTTTACATAGTGTCATCAGACAGCCCACAAGCGAGTGAAGAAGGTTTCGCTAACTATGTGCTGTTTCTTGCTCAGCACTTTGCAAAACAAGGCGCTAAACTTTATCTCAACTGTAATGACAAAGCCCATGCCGAGCGTATCGCAGAGATTTTCTGGCAAGTCGAACCCACTGAATTTATTGCGCATAACTTGGTTGGCGAAGGCCCGAAGTATTCAACCAACATTGAGATTGGCTACCAAGGCGTAAAGCACAATTGGAATCGTCAGCTAGTAATTAATCTGGCCGATAATCATACAACCTTTGCGAACGCCTTTGCTCAGGTGATAGACTTCGTCCCTTGCGAAGAAAAAGCTAAGCAACTCGCTCGAGAAAGGTATAAAATTTACCGTCAGGCTGGATATCAGCTGCAGACTATCGAGATTCAACATCCATAGTCAAACCTCATAGATAAAGCTATCTTTGAATTTAGATTCAAGAAGCTTCACTTATGAAGTTTGACCACGATTAACCATTCACAGTATCCGTTTAAGAGCACTATGGAAAAGACATACAACCCAACATCAATCGAACAAGCTCTGTATCAGACTTGGGAAGAGAAAGGCTACTTTAAGCCACACGGTGACACATCAAAAGAAGCTTACAGCATCATGATCCCGCCACCGAACGTCACTGGTAGCCTACACATGGGTCACGCGTTCCAAGACACTATCATGGATACTCTAATCCGTGCTGAGCGTATGAAAGGCAAGAACACGCTTTGGCAAGTAGGTACTGACCACGCTGGTATCGCAACTCAAATGGTTGTTGAGCGTAAGATCGCGGCAGAAGAAGGCAAAACTAAGCACGATTACGGCCGTGATGCTTTCATCGACAAGATCTGGGAATGGAAAAACGAATCTGGTGGCACAATCACTAAGCAACTTCGTCGTCTAGGCGCATCGGTAGACTGGGACCGTGAGCGTTTCACTATGGATGATGGCCTATCTAACGCTGTTCAAGAAGTGTTTGTTCGCCTATACGAAGATGACCTAATCTACCGTGGTAAGCGTCTAGTAAACTGGGATCCAAAACTGCACACAGCAATTTCTGATCTTGAAGTTGAAAACAAAGACAAAAAAGGCCACATGTGGCACTTCCGCTACCCGCTAGCAAACGGCGTGAAAACTGCTGAAGGTAAAGATTACATTGTTGTTGCGACAACTCGTCCAGAAACAATGCTTGGCGATACTGGTGTTGCTGTAAACCCAGAAGATCCACGTTACAAAGATCTTATCGGTAAAGAAATCCTACTTCCTATCGTAAACCGCCTTATCCCTATCGTAGGCGATGAGCACGCAGATATGGAAAAAGGCACAGGTTGTGTGAAGATCACCCCTGCTCACGACTTTAACGATTACGAAGTTGGTAAGCGTAACAACCTACCAATGATCAACATCCTAACTTTCAACGCAGACATCCGTGATGCGGCTGAAGTATTCACTACTAATGGTGAAGCTAGCGATGTTTACTCTACAGAACTGCCTGCTAAGTACCACGGCATGGAGCGTTTTGCTGCTCGTAAAGCGATCGTTGCTGAATTCGAAGAACTTGGTCTTCTTGACGAGATCAAAGATCACGACCTAACGGTTCCTTACGGCGACCGTGGTGGCGTGGTTATCGAACCAATGCTAACTGACCAATGGTACGTGCGTGCTGCACCTCTTGCTGAACCTGCTGTTAAAGCGGTTGAAGATGGTGATATCCAGTTCGTTCCTAAGCAGTACGAAAACATGTACTTCTCTTGGATGCGTGACATTCAAGACTGGTGTATCTCTCGTCAACTTTGGTGGGGCCACCGCATCCCAGCATGGTACGACAACGATGGCAATGTATACGTAGGCCGTACTGAAGAAGAAGTACGTGCAAACAACAACCTTGCACCAGTAGTTGTTCTTCGCCAAGACGACGACGTACTTGATACATGGTTCTCTTCTGCGCTATGGACATTCGGTACTCAAGGCTGGCCTGAGCAAACTGAAGATCTGAAGACATTCCACCCTTCAGACGTTCTAGTTACTGGCTTCGACATCATCTTCTTCTGGGTTGCGCGTATGATCATGATGACCATGCACTTCAACAAAGATGAAAATGGTAAAGCACAAGTACCATTTAAGACGGTTTACGTAACGGGTCTAATCCGTGACGAAAACGGCGACAAAATGTCTAAGTCTAAAGGTAACGTTCTTGACCCTATCGACATGATCGATGGTATCGACCTAGAGTCTCTAGTAGAGAAGCGTTGTGGCAACATGATGCAGCCTCAGCTAGCGAAGAAGATCGAGAAGAACACGCGTAAGACTTTCGAGAACGGTATCGAACCATACGGTACTGATGCACTGCGTTTCACTCTTGCAGCTATGGCTTCAACTGGCCGTGACATCAACTGGGACATGAAGCGTCTTGAAGGTTACCGTAACTTCTGTAACAAGCTATGGAACGCGAGCCGTTACGTACTGATGAATACAGAAGAGCACGATTGTGGCATGTCACTATCAGCTGAAGACCGTGCAAACATGGAATTCTCTCTAGCGGATAAGTGGATTGAATCTCAGTTTGAACTAGCAGCGAAAGAGTTTAATGCTCACCTAGACAACTACCGCCTAGACATGGCAGCAAACACGCTTTACGAATTCATCTGGAACCAATTCTGTGACTGGTACCTAGAGCTAACTAAACCGGTTCTATGGAAAGGCACTGAAGCTCAGCAACAAGCAACTCGCTACATGCTGATCACTGTTTTAGAGAAAACACTGCGTCTTGCTCACCCAGTACTTCCTTACATCACTGAATCTATCTGGCAGAGCGTTAAGCCGCTAGTAGATGGTGTTGAAGGCGACACTATCATGACTCAAGCGCTTCCTCAGTTTAACGAAGAGAACTTCAACGCTGAGATCGTAGAAGATATCGAATGGGTTAAGACTTTCATCACTGCTATCCGTAACCTACGTGCGGAATACGACATTGCACCTAGCAAAGGCCTAGAAGTAATGATCAAAGTTGCTAGTGAGAAAGACGCTGCGCGTATCGAAGCAAACAAGGTTGTTCTGAACTCTCTTGCTAAGCTAGATAGCCTAACTGTTCTTGCTCAAGATGCTGAGACTCCAGCATGTGCGACTAAGCTAGTGGGTCAATCTGAGCTGATGATCCCAATGGCCGGTCTGATCGACAAGGACGCAGAACTTGCTCGCCTTGATAAAGAAGTGCAGAAAACTCACGGCGAAATCAAGCGTATCGAAGGCAAGCTAGGTAACGAAGGTTTCGTTGCTAAAGCACCTGAAGCGGTTATCGCGAAAGAGCGTGAGAAGCTAGTGGGTTACCAAGAGACACTAACTAAGCTTGAAGAGCAAAAAGCGACCATCGCAGCTCTTTAAAATCCTCGCTCAATGAGAAGCCTTTAAACTTCTCGTTACAGATAAAAAGGTTGGCCTTATGGTCAGCCTTTTTTTATGCCATTGGATTTATCACCCAATAACAGCACTTTCCAAACTTCGCCGGCAGTTTGATAGCTTTTGCCTATCAAATTAATCTCTAATACCCATTTCATTTAATGATAATAATTCTCAATAATAGCTCTATCGAAACAACACAACGATTGAGTAATTATCATGAAAAAGACACTAACCTTTGCTGCATTACATTTTACTATCGCATTTAGTGTCGCTTACGTACTAACAGGCGACATCTTAATTGGTAGCTTAATTGCCATGATTGAGCCCTCTGTAAATACGGTCGCCTTCTATTTTCATGAAAAGGCGTGGGCTCAAGTTCCAGCGCTTAAAGCTCGTCAGTGGATGACCAAATTAAAAACCGCCAGCTTTGCGACCATCCACTTCAGTGTTGCTTTTACCGTGGTCTACTTGCTAACTGGTGATGCCTTTGTTGGTGGTGTGATGGCGATGCTAGAGCCCGCTCTAAATACAGTCGCGTACTACTTCCATGAGAAAGTGTGGTTACGTAAATCAGACGCTCAAACACCACAATTTTGCGTCCACCAGCACGCTTAAACAGAGAATCGAATCTTACCCATTGACAAAGTTGCGCACCGCAACTAAATTGATTGCGGTGCGCAACTTTATTTTTGAGGTAAGTAATTATGAATGCTCGACAACTAAGACACTACTCCCGCCAAGCCGTTCGCTTGCTGGGTATGCTCGATAAGCAATGTGGCGAAATAGCCCTAACCCCAGTCCAAGCCCATGCCCTAGGAGAAATCCAACTCCAACCGCTCACGATCAACCAGCTCGCACAACGATTAAATGTCGATAAGTCGAATGCCAGTCGCACCGTCGCAGGGTTAAACAAGCTTGAGTTAACCGACAGCATCGAGAACCCAAATGACAAACGCAGTCAAAAGGTCACACTCACCACTCGAGGACAGCAGGTGCTGTCTGAGCTCGACCAACAACAGAACGCTTTCTTCGACAATATGCTAGAAGCCCTAAACGAGGATGAGCAACAACAGTTAAAGCTTGGGTTGGAGGTTTACCTCAAAGGGCTAACTAAAGTCTGCCAAGCCGACGAGTTTGTACTGCGCCCACTCACTCACGCCGACAACGAACAAGTTGCCGATGTCATACGACAAGTCTCTGCCGAACATGGCTTAACCGCAGACAAAGGCTATGGCGTCGCCGATCCAACGCTTGATGACATGTATTCTGTATATAGCCAAGACAATGCGATGTACTGGGTGATCGAGTATCAAGGTGAAGTTGTGGGTGGTGGCGGTTTTGCCCCACTGGCAGGCCGACCAGACGTATGTGAGCTACAAAAGATGTACTTCTTAGAACAAACTCGTGGGCAAGGGTTGGCTAAACGTATCGTCGCCTTAAGCTTGAAACTCGCCAAGCAACTGGGTTACCAACAAATGTACTTAGAAACGACAGAATGTTTGGAGGCAGCGGTTAAGCTTTATGAAGCATTAGGTTTTGAGCACCTAGAGAGTGCTTGGGGAGAAACAGGCCACGACGCTTGTGAAGTGGTCATGGCCAAAATGCTATAAGTGCAGTCTAGCGTAAAAAGTTACTCACGCAAGACGCAGGGTTTAGGGCAACAAAAGAGCTCTCTTTTTGTCCATCGAGCTCAACTTCTAACTGGTATAAATGCTTAGGGTTGGGCTTATCAACATTGAAGACTATCGGTGCTTCCACTTGGAACACAACGCCAGTATGTTCCGCACGTACATCTATCGGCATCACCAGCGTCATACCATTGAACTTGATTGATGCCGATACCAGCCCAGCTTTGAGAGTCTGGTAAATCACGTCCACTTTAAACTCACAACCGCCACCGTGGTGCCAGATCTGCTCAGTGACAATTTGGTCAAGTTTCACATTGCGAACAAACTGCAGATAAGGAGCTTGCCAAATACCCATTCGAGAGTCTGATTTAGCAATGTTTAGCGAAGACGATTGCTCATCCATATCTTCTTCGAGCAACAACCCTTCCTCTTCTTCAAGAAACAAGATCTCAAAGCGGTTTCGACCTGGCTGCATATAAGGGCGAATGTCTTTACGGTACTCTTCTTGGCTGCCATCACAATCAAAGACTGCTACACCATTGAGCCGCACTTCAGCAAAGTAATCGACACCCGCGACGACTAGCTCAACAAAGGGGCAAGCCAGCATCGCATCATCGACTTCAATGTCATGCATTAGATGCCACTCTTGTGCCGCAATCTCTTCTTCACTTAATGTGTTAGGAAGTTTTGCGCTCAGCGGTGCAGGAAAAGTAATATCATCTTGGGGTATAGAGAGGTCTGTCAGTGGCGATATTTGCCAAAGACCGTCAAGTTGCAGCCGCATATCATTCCTTGAGCTAGATCAATTTTTACCGCATTATAATGAATGAATGCATTTAAAGACATTTATTTTTCTGAGGATAAAAAAATGCCAGCTCGAGGCTGGCACTTTTCAAACTGGGAAGAAATTACTCTTCACCTTCATCATCTTCTTCAGGGTAGATAGCATCTTCACCTTCGTAGTAAGTGCCCCAACCGTCGTAGATTATGTCGAATTTCTCTGCAAGGTTCACAAGCTTCTCAACTTGTGCATCGATCGCTTCTGCATCTAGAGCTGACTGCATAGTCGCATCACAACAAAGTAGCTTGTTGCCATCTTCGTCTTCTGTCTCTTCAGCTTCAAGTACTTCAAAACCCATTTTGAATGCTTCAACAACGGCTTTCTCAAGCACTTCGAAATCTTCAGCAAATAGGTGATGCTCGATATCGTATAGAGCTTCAGGATCGCTACCATCTTCAATTAGTGCTTCAATGATGTCGCGAGTCTCTTCCTTTTGAAATTCAATTAATTCCGCTACTGATAGATATTCATCTTCGTGAGACATGTGTCTGCTCCAGAGTGTTGACTATGAAAAGATCAAATTTGATTGCCACGAAATATGGCACGGATCGCCCAGAAAAGCCACCCAGATCAGGCCTAGAAAGATAAGTTTATCGCTAGATAGCAGAAGTAATATCAATTCAAAAGTGAAACCAAAATCACAGAAACAAATTTTCAACATTTTATTAACTGGTGACTATTTCAGCATTTCGTCTCTAATGTCACTTTTGAGCATATTAAATAGAAATTGCGTGCTTAGTCATGGTGAATGCATACGCTGAACTGGTTTTGAGATGCATAAAACCTCAAGTTGCTTTCAAAAAGTGCATAATAGTGAATAAAAAATCACTAATAATAAGCAAAATAGATTTCAGACAGAGCGCAGATTGAGCATAGATCCTCAAAAATGTTGTTCCATGCTAAATGCACTCAATTGGAATTTAACACCTAAATTTCAACCAAAAATGGTTTTTAGTTCGGATAATTTCAAAAATACTTCATTTTTACACAAACCCTAAAACTTGCATATTACGATCAAGCTTGTCATAAATAGACGCTGGATTAAAAGTAAGGATGCAAAATGAGTAAGCTGTACGTTGGCTCCGAAGTCGGTCAATTAAGACGAGTTCTCCTAAATCGACCTGAAAGAGCACTCACCCACCTCACCCCTTCTAACTGTCACGACCTTCTATTTGATGATGTATTGGCTGTGGAAGCTGCTGGTGAAGAACACGATGCCTTTGCTGAGACACTACGTAATCAAGACGTAGAAGTACTGTTACTGCACGATTTATTGGTAGAGACGCTTGCCGTACCTCAAGCACGCGAATGGCTGCTAAACACTCAAATCTCAGATTTCCGTTATGGGCCTACTTTTGCTCGTGACTTAAGAAACTATCTTGCTCAAATGGATAATGAGCATCTAGCGACAATCTTACTGGGTGGCTTGGCATATTCAGAGCTTCCTATCAAATCATCATCGATGCTTCCTAAAATGCATCGCCCACTTGATTTCGTTATCGAGCCACTGCCTAACCACCTATTTACACGCGATACTTCGTGTTGGGTTTATGGCGGTGTGTCGCTAAACCCTATGATGAAGCCAGCACGTCAACGTGAGACAAACCATCTACGCGCTATCTATCGCTGGCACCCAGTGTTTGCGGGGCAAGACTTCATTAAGTACTTTGGTGATGAGGACCTTCATTACGACAACGCCAACATTGAAGGCGGCGATGTACTGGTTATTGGTAAAGGCGCGGTACTTATCGGTATTTCTGAGCGTACCAAACCACAAGGCGTTGAGAATTTAGCGGCGAGCCTATTTAAGTCAGGGCAAGCAACCGAAGTGATCGCTATCGATCTACCGAAGCACCGTTCATGTATGCACCTTGATACGGTAATGACACACATGGATATCGATACCTTCTCTGTGTATCCAGAAATCGTTCGTAAAGATTTAGACACATGGCGCCTAACACCAAAAGAGAATGGTGAGATGCGCGTAGAGAAAGCGGAAAACTACCTGTCAGCGATTGAAGGTGCGCTAGGTCTTGATCAGCTTAAGATCATCACTACAGGTGGTGACAACTACGAAGCTGAGCGTGAGCAGTGGAATGACGCCAACAACGTACTGACAGTGAAACCGGGCACGGTTATCGGTTACGAACGTAATGTTTACACCAACGAGAAGTACGACAAGGCAGGTATCGAAGTTCTGACGATTCCAGGTAATGAACTGGGTCGTGGCCGTGGTGGCGCTCGTTGTATGAGCTGCCCTATCGAAAGAGACGGTATCTAAGCTGATAACTCAATAGCGTAAAAATACAATAACTCATCTAGGCCAGTACCATTGTACTGGCCTTTTTTATTAATTTAAAAAATAAATATTCACAAATATAGCATTTTTATGTTTAACTGAGTTCTTCATTGATTCTATATACGCAAGGAGCGAGAGATGGCCTTTAATCTTCGCAATCGTAACTTTCTAAAACTACTAGACTTTACTCCTAAAGAGATTCAGTTTTTACTCGACCTGTCGGCTGACCTAAAAAAAGCTAAGTATGCAGGTACTGAACAAAAGAAGCTTACTGGTAAAAACATCGCTTTGATCTTTGAAAAGGCATCAACACGAACGCGATGTGCGTTTGAAGTCGCCGCTTTTGATCAAGGCGCTCAAGTGTCTTACTTGGGTCCTTCGGGCTCTCAGATCGGTCAAAAAGAATCAATGAAAGATACGGCACGCGTATTAGGCCGTATGTACGATGGCATCGAGTACCGTGGCTTTGGTCAGAGCATCGTCGAAGACCTTGGCGCTTATGCTGGTGTTCCAGTGTGGAATGGCCTTACTGATGAATTTCACCCAACTCAGATCTTGGCTGACTTCCTGACCATGATCGAACATGGTCGCGGTAAACAGCTACATCAAATCAGCTTTGCTTACCTAGGTGATGCTCGTAACAATATGGGTAACTCTCTATTAGTAGGGGCTGCCAAGATGGGCATGGATATTCGCCTTGTCGCGCCAAAAGCTTTCTGGCCAGAAGAGCAGCTTGTCGAAGAGTGCCAAGCTATCGCGCAAGGTACCGGCGCTAAAATCACGCTGACTGAAGACGTTGCTGAAGGCGTAAAAGGCTGTGACTACCTCTACACCGATGTTTGGGTATCGATGGGCGAAGCGCCAGAAGCTTGGGACGAACGTGTGGCAGTGATGAAACCATATCAAGTGAATATGGATGTGATTAAGCTAACGGGCAACCCTCAAGTGAAATTCATGCACTGCTTACCCGCTTTCCACAATAATGAGACCGTCATCGGTCAGCAGGTGGCTGACAAATATGGCATGAACGGTTTGGAAGTGACGGATGAAGTGTTTGAATCTGACTACTCTATCGTGTTCGATGAAGCGGAGAATCGCATGCACACCATCAAAGCTGTCATGGTCGCAACACTCGGTTAATTGAGAATAGTGAAAGTAAACAAAAGCTTGATGTAATCGCTTGCGCTCACAAATTGAAAGCGTATAATTCTCGGCAATTTGTCTGAGAGTAGTGAAAATGACGCCAACCAATATTGTGATCACACATAATAAAATTGTGAAAACACCTAATATTGCTCGTAAGCTAGCATGCTTGCCAGGCGGTCTATTCTGCTTTTCAGCACTTTTTTAAAGCCTCCCATTATGGGGGGCTTTTTTGTGGCCAATACATTATTGTGGGGAAGAAGATCATGGCGAATTCGCTCTATCAAAAGCACATCATCTCAATTCCAGAGCTTTCTCGTGAAGAGCTAGAATTAATTGTTCAAACAGCTGGTCAGCTTAAAGCAGAACCAAACCCAGAACTTATCAAGAACAAAGTTGTGGCTAGCTGCTTCTTCGAACCTTCAACACGAACTCGTCTCTCTTTTGAAACTGCGATTCAACGCATCGGTGGTGATGTGATTGGTTTCGACAGCGGCGGTAACACCTCACTGGCGAAAAAAGGCGAAACGCTAGCAGACTCAGTACAGGTTATCTCTTCATACGTTGATGCGTACGTAATGCGTCACCCTCAAGAAGGTGCAGCGCGCCTAGCGTCTGAGTTCTCTAACGGTGTACCAGTAATCAACGCTGGTGATGGTGCTAACCAACACCCAACACAAACCCTGCTTGATCTATTCTCTATCGCTGAGACACAAGGCCGCCTAGACAACCTTAATGTCGCGTTCGTTGGTGACCTTAAATACGGCCGTACGGTTCACTCTCTGACTCAAGCACTGGCTAAGTTCGATAACATCTGTTTCTACTTTATAGCGCCAGAAGCATTGGCTATGCCTGATTACATCTGTGAAGAGCTTGACGAAGCTGGCATCAAATACCAACTCCTGACCGACATGGAAGATGTGATTCCTGAGCTGGATGTTCTATACATGACTCGCGTACAGAAAGAACGCTTTGATGAGTCGGAATACGCACACATCAAGTCAGCCTACATCCTAACGGCTGCTCTATTAGAAAATGCACGTGATAACTTGAAGGTACTGCACCCGCTTCCTCGCGTTGATGAAATCACTGTCGATGTCGATAAAACACCTTACGCTTACTACTTCCAGCAAGCTGAAAATGGTGTTTACGCGCGTGAAGCATTACTAGCCCTTGTTCTTAACGAAACGCTGTAGAGGAGAGATATCATGTCTAAAGAGACTCAATTAAAAGTTGAAGCAATCAAGAACGGTACCGTTATCGACCACATCCCAGCAAACATCGGGATCAAGGTGCTAAAACTGTTTGATATGCACAACTCTCATCAGCGTGTCACTATTGGTTTAAACCTGCCTTCTTCAGCACTTGGCGGTAAAGACTTACTTAAAATTGAGAATGTGTTTATCACCGAAGAACAAGCAAACAAGTTAGCACTGTACGCACCTCACGCGACGGTAAACCAAATCGAAGATTACGAAGTGGTTAAGAAGCTAGCGCTTGAACTACCTGAGCAAATCAACGATGTGTTTGAGTGTCCAAACACCAACTGCATTACTCACAACGAGCCGGTTGAGAGCAGCTTTAAGATCTTTGAGAAGAATGAAGATATTCGCCTGAAATGTAAGTACTGCGAAAAAGTCTTCTCTCGCGAGATCGTGACAGAAAGATAAACTTCGCGTAGCACGTGATTAATGTAAAAACTATGAAATACCTCGCCCGTGCGGGGTATTTTGCGCTTTACCTAGCCACGGTTTGTAGGCACACTGAAAAACGATTTTTATCTAATAACTGATGGAATAAACCAATGACTAAAGTACTTCACACAGAATCGGCTCCAGCTGCAATCGGCCCATACGTACAAGGCGTTGACCTTGGCAACATGGTACTGACTTCTGGTCAAATCCCAGTAAACCCAGCAACTGGTGAAGTATCTGCTGATATCGCAGAGCAAGCACGCCAATCTCTAGACAACGTGAAAGCGGTTGTAGAAGCTTCTGGCCTGACTGTAAAAGACATCGTTAAGCTAACTGTATTCGTTAAAGACCTAAACGACTTCGGCACAGTAAACGAAGTTTACGGTAAATTCTTTGATGAACACGGCGTTGCAAACTACCCTGCACGTTCATGTGTTGAAGTAGCTCGTCTACCAAAAGATGTTGGTATCGAGATCGAAGCTATTGCTGTTCGCAAATAGGTTTCACTCTATTTAGTCAGTGGCTTAGTGCTGAGCTAAGCACTGATGAGATACAAAAAAGGTTGCCAACTGGGCAACCTTTTTTATTATTCGTTTTCTGCGTTTAAGCTACTTCTTATTAAGCTCAATCACTTCTTTGTCTAGCTCTTCCAACTTAGCCGCCATCTGTTCACGAGTTAGGTTTGCTAATTCACGAACATTCGACTTGTCGTAACCTTCGGTATTAATTGGAGCTAGCATTTCCACAATCACATGACCATTGTTCCAACGGTTTAGCTTAACGCCACCTGTAGAGCTACATACGATAGGTATAATAGGTAAGCCTGCGCCAATTGCCGCATGGAAAGCGCCAGTTTTAAATGGCAACAGACCACGGCCTCTTGAACGCGTTCCTTCAGGGAACATCCATACCGAAACATCGCTGCCTTTCAGATTATCGACCACTTGATCAATCGTACCAACCGCTTTGCTGCGGTTTGCACGGTCGATTAGAATATTACCCGTCAACCAGTAAAGCTGACCAAACAGAGGCATCCACGCTAGACTTTTCTTACCAACAGTTACCACTTTAGGCGTCACAGCCGATGATACCGTGAACAGGTCCCAGTTATTCTGATGGTTCGCAACATAAACATGTTGACCACGAGAGTAAGCATCTTCAGGGATACGCAGCTCTAGCTTGATACCAAACACTTTCGACATACGACCGAAGTAACGACCAAAGGTAAATACGTGCTTTGGGTTACGTGGGCTAAGTAGACAATAGCCACAGCCGAATACAAACATAAGAATCGCAAATATCGCCAATGCGAAAATACGTAATATTGCTATCATTTTGTTCCTCACAACCGCAAAGCTTACCCACCTATTCACTTTATAATAAGCAAACAGGTTCACTTGCGGTAAATACAACTATAAAAAAGCCGAAACCAAGGTTCCGACTTTTGTGTTTTCATTTTACTGAGTCATGAATTTACTAACCTAAGTTAGTTTGAGTCACGAAATCGGGTAATGTTTGCGCCCAGCGCTGAAAGCTTATCTTCAATCTTATCGTAGCCACGATCGATGTGATAGATACGGTCAACGATGGTTTCGCCTTGTGCGATACAACCAGCAATAACAAGACTCGCTGATGCACGAAGATCCGTTGCCATTACTTGAGCGCCGCTCAACTGCTCGGTTTCTCCACAGATAGCTGTATTACCTTCAATCTCTGCTTTTGCACCCATTCGCTGAAGTTCAGGAATATGCATGAAACGGTTTTCGAAGATGGTTTCAGTGATCACACCGCTACCTTTCGCCATCATGTTAAGCAGAGTAAACTGAGCTTGCATGTCGGTTGGGAAACCAGGGTGTGGTGCCGTTACGATTTTCACCGCTTTAAGCTCACGACCTGTCATATCAAGACTGATCCAGTCTTCGCCCGTTTCAACCTTCGCACCCGCTTCTTCAAGCTTCGCTAAGGCAGCTTCAAGAAGATGAGCGTTAGTGTTACGACAAACGACTTTACCGCCAGAAACCGCTGCAGCAACAAGGAAAGTACCCGTTTCAATACGGTCTGCAACCACAGAGTGTTGACCACCACCTAGACGCTCAACGCCCTCGATAGTAATCGTATCTGTACCTGCGCCAGAAATCTTCGCACCCAGTTTGTTAAGGAAATCAGCCGTATCAACAATCTCAGGCTCACGCGCTGAGTTATCTAATACTGTTTTACCTTCTGCGAGTGTTGCTGCACACATGATAGTGATCGTAGCGCCTACGCTTACTTTATCCATCACGATGTGCGCGCCTTTCAAACGGCCATCAACACTTGCTTTCACATAACCATCTTCCAATGTAATGGTTGCACCTAGTTGCTCTAGGCCATGGATATGCAGGTCAACAGGGCGAGCACCAATTGCACAACCGCCAGGAAGTGACACTTGGCCTTCACCAAAACGAGCAACGAGAGGACCTAAAGCCCAGATAGAAGCACGCATTGTTTTTACTAAATCGTAAGGCGCACAAAATTCATTAATTTCGCTGCCATCAACATGAACGCTTCCATTACGTGATACTTTCGCGCCTAAACGCTTTAGCAGTTCCATCGTAGTATCGATGTCACGTAGATGAGGAACGTTACTTACTTCCACTGGCTCTTCAGCAAGAATTGAAGCAAATAGGATTGGTAGCGCAGCGTTCTTTGCGCCAGAGATCGTCACTTCACCGCTTAACGGCTTGTCTGATCCAATAACTCGAAACTTTTCCATCATAAACCTTAAAGTGACATCAGTTTCTTATCACGTTCCCACTCTTCCGGCGTAAATGCCTTGATAGAAAGAGCATGGATGTCATTGCGTTGAATGTATTCCATTAGTGGGCCGTAGATTAGTTGCTGCTTCTTAACTCGATTCATGCCGTCAAAACATGGATCAACCGCAACAACTTCGTAATGACTGCCTTCACCCTTCACGATAATTTCTTGAAGGTTCAGTGCCTCTGCTAATAATTCTTGTACTTTTGTGCTGTCCACAAATAGCTCCTGCCTAATTTTTTATGTGTTCTGCCATCATTGGCTGGATATTGCTCAATTGGAACAACGTTCGTAATTGTTCTGGCACGAAACTGAGCATTATATGACAGTTTTGATTTTTTGCATGCTCTAATAAGTGAATTAGCATCACCATTCCTGCTGAATCGACTCGATTTATATGGCTAAGGTCAATTTCAACGCTCGATTCCGTTGTTTGCCACTTTTCCAATATACGCCAGATTGCAGGAACACTGTCTCGGTCAATATCTCCGATAAGCTGATACTCTTTAGAGCTTAGCGCTTGCCATTGAGATTGGCTCATTATTTATTACTCTCAAAGCGAATCGGTTGTGCAGCCAGTTTTTCTAGCTCGTCAGCAACCGCTAAGATACCGTCTTGACGAATCTTAGTATTCCACTCTGATTGCTTACTCGACAGCAGGCTGATCCCCTCCGCAACCATATCAAATGCTTTCCACTCGCCAGACTTTTTGTCTTTGCGAAGCTTAAATTCAAGTTTGATGTTAGGTCGTGGTGAATCGATGATATCGACCTTGATGCTGGTAATACGACTGTCTGCTTTGATTTTTGGCTCAGGACCAAATTCAATTGTCTGATCTGTGTATTGAGTCAGCACTTGCGCGTAAGAAGAAACCAAGTATTTACGGAATGAGTCGATAAATACACGCACATCTTTTCTATCTGCGCCTTTCAAGTTTGGCCCAAGCAGCTTAAGTGCTGCATATTGAGCATTCACATAAGGCATCAACTCTTCTTCCACGATCACCTTGAGTAATTCTGGATCTTTGTGGATATTGTCTTGTTCGCTCTTCAAACGCTCAAATGCCACCTCAGCGACTTGCGTCATCATTTGGTAAGGCTGCGTTTTATCAATAGTTGCATCCGCAAAAGCTTGAGTTGAAACCAACAAGGCCATTACAGCGAAAAAACCTATTTTCAAGTGTTTCATCGTTTTCAACATCATCTTATTCCTCAGCGTTATTGTCATCAGAGCCGCCAACGCTATACAGCACTTGGCCGATCAAATCTTCGAGTACCAATGCCGATTTAGTGTCTTCAATCGAATCACCATCAACCAACATCTCTTCATCGTCAAAAATGAAGCCTGGAACTAAACTGATGTACTGCTCACCGATTAAACCTGACGTTAAGATTTGAGCACTAGAGGTATCAGGAAACTGTGAGTACTTCGCATCAATCGACATTTCAACCACAGGCAGATAGCTTTCGGTATCAAGCTCAATGCTTTTCACACGACCAACAACTACGCCACCAACCTTCACTGGAGAACGAACTTTTAGGCTACCAATGTTGTCAAAGGTCGCTTTCAGATTGTAAGTATGGTTTGAACCCAGCCCTTTTACGTCAGCGACTTGAAAGATCATGATTAAGATTGCGCAAATTCCGGCTATAACAAAGGTGCCGACCCATAATTCTAACTTTCGAGTTTGTTGCATGATTAATTCCCAAACATCAATGCGGTAAGAACAAAATCTAGCCCTAATACCGCTAGAGAAGAGTGTACTACTGTACGTGTGGTTGCTTGACTAATACCTTCAGAGGTCGGTACCGCATCATAACCATTGAAAAGAGCGATCCAAGTTACGGTGATGGCAAACACCATGCATTTGATCATGCTGTTACCGATATCTCGACCTAACTCAACAGAAGACTGCATCGCTGACCAAAAGCTGCCGTGATCAATGCCTTTCCAATCAACACCGACTAACTGGCCGCCCCAAATACCGACCGCCATAAAGATCATCGCCAGTAGAGGCATAGAGATAAGCCCAGCCCACAAGCGTGGTGCAATAATGCGCTTTAGAGGGTCTACCGCCATCATTTCTAAACTGGAGATCTGCTCCGTTGCTTTCATCAAACCGATTTCAGCCGTCAGTGCTGAACCAGCACGACCAGCAAACAGCAATGCAGTAACCACAGGGCCAAGTTCACGTAACAATGAAAGTGCGACCATTTGGCCAAGGTTGCCCTCAGCGCCGTAGTCAATTAACACGACATAACCTTGCAGGCTTAATACCATGCCAATGAACAAGCCCGAAACTAAAATAATAGCCAATGACTGAACGCCAACGCTATAAAGTTGTTTAACTAATAAAGGGAAGTTTTTTAGTCGCGGGATGCCAAACAAAGCCCCGAATAACATCAGGCTTGCTCGACCAAATGACTCACAGATCGCAAGTGTTCGCTTACCGACACCTGCAATAGTTTTAGCAATCATATTAAAACAAATCCTTTTCAAGACTTTGCGCTGGGAACCTAAATGGCACAGGGCCATCAGCTTCGCCTTGCAAAAATTGCTGCACTCTCGGATCGTCATTGTTGTACAACTCTTCCGGTGACCCAGCAGCAATGATTTTGCCATCTGCGAGTAGGTAAACCCAATCCGCGATACTCATCACCTCAGGAACATCATGAGAAACGACGATAGACGTTAAGCCCAAGGCTTGATTGAGGTTGCGAATAAGTTCAACCAACACACCCATTGTAATTGGGTCTTGGCCGACAAAGGGCTCATCGTACATGATAAGTTCAGGATCTAGCGCGATAGCACGCGCCAATGCGGCACGCCTAGCCATTCCGCCAGACAACTCACTCGGCATTAACTGCGCTGCACCACGTAATCCTACAGCCTCAAGCTTAAGTAAAACGATGGTACGAATAAATTTTTCGTTAAGTTCAGTGTGCTCACGCAGTGGAAACGCCACATTATCAAACACATTGAGATCCGTAAAAAGTGCACCCGACTGGAAAAGCATGCTCATTTTTTTACGTGCTTGATAAAGCTTTCGACGAGATAGAGTTGGGATATTGTCGCCATCAAACCAAACTTCACCGTTATCTGGAGGCAATTGTCCACCAATCAAACGCAGTAAAGTTGTTTTACCGATCCCTGATGGCCCCATGATGGCAGTAACCTTGCCTTGAGGGACCTCTAAACTGATGTCGTCAAAAATAACGCGATCACCGCGTGAGAAGCTAAGGTTCTTAACTTTTACAAGTTCAGTATTCGACATACTCTTGTAGTTTCCTTGCTTTAAAAAACGCCAATTATGGCTGCAATAATAATGAGTCTACTTTAGAATTAAAAGCACTGTTCAATTAATTCATATTAAACAGGAATCTATGCAGGGATTTGAAAGCATTAGAAAATTATCTTTTCAGATCTCTTTCTCAGTCGCTAAGTGGTAATTAATTTGCTGAGTGACTTCCCTTTTATCTACCAACAGGTCAAAATTAGCGGTTAATTCTCCGTTTTTTATTAATTTTTTAGGAATCATCATGCTTGAAGCGATTGCGTTTCTTATTATCGGTCTAGGTTTTTTGGTGTGGAGTGCAGATAAGCTGGTTTACGGCGCCGCAGCTCTTGCTCGCAACTTCGGTATCTCACCATTAGTTATCGGTATGACGATTCTTGCAATGGGCTCTTCAGCTCCAGAAATGATGGTTTCTGCAACCGCTGCACTTGATGGCAAAACAGATACTGCGGTCGGAAATGTTTTAGGCTCAAACATTGCCAACATTGCGCTAATTTTAGGTATCACTGCGCTTATCAAGCCGCTATCAATCAGCTCCGCTGTGATTCGCCGTGAACTACCACTCATGATTGGTGTCACTTTACTAGCTGGCGCACTGCTTTGGGATAACCACTTAGGTTTCTACGAAGGCGTATTGCTATTTGTTCTGTTCGGTGCGTTTTTGTTTGCCATGCTGCAAATCAGCCGCAGTGAGAAAAAGAACGGCGATGCGTTTCTTGATGAACAAGAATCAGAGATTCCTGAGGGCGTTAGTAACCCGAAAGCTGCAATGTGGGTAGTAATTGGTCTTATCATCCTTCCTTTAGCTGCTGATATGCTGGTTGATAATGCCGTGATCATCGCTAAGTTCTTCGGCATGAGCGACCTTGTGATTGGTTTAACCATTATCGCCGTTGGTACGAGCCTACCTGAGCTTGCTGCATCACTTGCTGGTGTAATGAAAGGCGAAGACGATATGGCCGTGGGTAACATCATTGGCTCAAACGTATTCAACATTCTGGCTGTTATGGGTATTCCAGGCATCTTAAACCCTTCGATCTTGAGCGAATTTGCGATGGGTCGTGACTTCTGGGTAATGCTAGGTGTATCTCTGCTACTTGTTGTGATGGCGCTAGGTAAATCACGCAGTGTGAATCGTATTGAAGGTGGCGTGTTAATCGTGACGTTCGTGGCTTACCAAAGCTACCTACTAATGAACATGTCGGCTTAATTGTTGACTTAACTTTCCGTACTTGGAGTATTTGATGTCTCAGCCATTTGATTATCGCAGTGTTGCCAAACAAGTTTTGGAAACCGAAGTTGCAGGTCTCACTCAATTGGACCAATATTTTAATGATGATTTTTGCAAAGCTTGCGACTTAATCCTAAACAACAAGGGTAAAGTGGTTGTGATGGGCATGGGTAAATCCGGTCATATCGGCAACAAAATCGCAGCAACGCTAGCAAGTACGGGTACATCAGCTTTCTTCGTTCACCCAGGTGAAGCGGCACACGGTGACTTAGGCATGATCGAACCGGGTGATATCGTGATTGCAATATCGAACTCAGGTGAATCAGGTGAAATTCTTAGCTTGTTTCCTGTGTTGAAGCGTTTGAACATCAAGATCATCAGCATGACAGGTAAGCCTGCATCGAATATGGCGACCTTGTCTGATATCCATTTACAAATTTCGGTGCCGGAAGAAGCGTGCCCACTAGGTTTAGCGCCAACAACCAGCACCACTGCTACCCTAGTAATGGGTGATGCATTAGCCGTTGCACTTTTACAAGCTCGAGGCTTCACGGCTCAAGACTTTGCCCTATCTCACCCAGGTGGCGCTTTAGGTCGTCAGCTACTATTGAAACTAGACGACATCATGCACACAGGCGATGCACTCCCTGTCGTTGCACCTGATGCTTTAGTAAGAGATGCTTTACTAGAGATATCTCAGAAAGGCTTGGGCATGACAGCCATCGTTGATCAAGATGGTCAAATGGCCGGTATTTTTACCGATGGTGATTTACGTCGTATCTTAGATAAACGCGTTGATATTCATAGCACTCAAATTGGCGATGTGATGACGCTAAACCCTACCGTTGCCGATCCGAACATGCTTGCGGTTGAGGGTTTAAACTTAATGCAAGCTAAAAGCATCAATGGCTTGATGCTATGCCAAGATGGCAAACTAGTTGGTGCTCTAAACATGCATGATTTATTGAAAGCTGGAGTAATGTAATGACACAGACAGTCGAAACTCTCTACGGCACTGTTGACTCAGATGTATTTGCTATCGCAAAAGACATCAAACTCCTAATTTGCGATGTAGACGGCGTATTCTCTGATGGTCGTATCTACATGGGCAACAATGGTGAAGAGCTGAAAACCTTTCACACTCGTGACGGTTACGGCATCAAATCACTGATGAACGCGGGCATTGAAATCGCAATCATCACAGGCCGTAAATCTCAGATTGTTGAAAATCGAATGACAGCTCTCGGTATCAAACTTATTTATCAAGGCCAAGACGATAAAGTTAAGGCTTACCAAGACATTTGCGATAAGCTTTCTGTTAATCCTGAGAACACTGGTTACATCGGCGATGACCTGATCGACTGGCCGGTAATGGAAAAAGTTGGCTTGAAGGTTTGTGTAGCAGATGGTCACCCGCTACTTGTACAGCGAGCAAACTATGTGACAACCATCAATGGTGGTCACGGTGCAGTACGTGAAGTCTGCGACCTTATTTTACAAGCAAGAAATGAACTCGACGTGCATAAAGGTTTAAGCATATGAGTTTTACTCGTATTATCTATTTAATACTAATATTTATTGCCTCTTGGTCGACCTACTACTTGTTCGACAAAGAGCAAACATCGACGATACAAGTGGCTCCGAATTTGGAGCTACCTGCTTTTAGCGGCAACAGCCTCAACAACATCAGTTACGATGAGTCAGGTATTCGCAGCTACCAAGTTGAATCGACGTATTTAGAACACTTCTCAGTGGTTGGCGACACGCACTTTCAAAACCCTGTTCTCTCGGTATTCCGTGAAGGGCATACGATTGAATGGCAAGTCACCGCTGATCGCGCGATTATGGATGAAAATCAGGTTGTCACTTTTTATGACAACGTTGTGGCAAAGAATCTACTGCCAGGGGCAAGCTTCGATACAATGACCACTGAAAAAATGGTGATTGAGCTGAAAAGCCGAGATTTTTATTCAGATACTCCGGTCCATATGATCGGTACATTTTTTGAAAATGAGGGTCAAGCAATAAAAGGTAACTTCGGTACCAACAATGCGACTCTCTTTAATTCTGTTCAAGGTAGATATGAAACTCTTACACCTTAGTTTATTCGCTTTGACTCTTGCGGCACCAAATGTCTACGCCCTATCTTCGGATAGCGAGCAACCTGTCTACATTGACTCAGACAGCCAGCAATTGGATATGAAAAGTAACCAAGTAACCTTCATTGGTGATGTAAACCTGAAACAAGGCAGCATCAATATCAATGCAGATAAGGTGATTGTTACCCGCAACGCCGTAAATGGTGAGATTGAAGAGATTCAAGGCTTCGGTAAACCGGCGACCTTCTCTCAACTGACTGATGATGGAAAGACGCTCTACGGTGAAGCTGACGACCTACATTACCAGCTTGTTGCTGACAAACTGATCATGACCAAGAATGCGATGCTATCTCAAGATGGCAGTATCATCCGAGGCTCTAAAATCACTTACCAGATTGGCTCTCAGAAGCTAGTCGCTGACAGTGGTGAGAACAAACGAGTATCAACGGTTTTACAACCAACGGAAGTGAATAAGTAGCCATGGCCGTTCTAAAAGCACAAAACCTAGCGAAAACATACAGCAAACGTAAAGTAGTGACTGACGTAAGCCTGCAGGTTGAGTCAGGCCAGATTGTCGGCTTGCTTGGTCCTAATGGTGCCGGTAAAACGACTTCTTTCTACATGATTGTAGGCTTAGTTGCACGTGATGAAGGTACCATCAGCATTGACGACCGAGATATCAGTATCTTACCAATGCATAGCCGTTCGCGCCTTGGTATCGGTTATCTGCCTCAAGAAGCGTCTATCTTCCGCAAGCTGTCTGTAGAGAACAACATCATGGCGGTGTTACAGACCCGTGATGAGATGACTAATGAGCAGCGTCAGGATAAGCTAGAAGACCTTCTAGAAGAGTTCCACATCCAACATATCCGTCACAGTAATGGTATGGCCCTATCGGGTGGTGAACGTCGTCGTGTTGAAATCGCTCGCGCTCTTGCAGCAAACCCTCAGTTTATCTTGCTAGACGAACCGTTTGCTGGTGTTGACCCGATCTCGGTTATCGATATCAAGAAAATCATCGAACACCTGCGCGATCGCGGTTTGGGTGTTTTGATTACCGACCACAACGTTCGTGAAACATTAGACGTGTGTGAAAAGGCCTACATCGTGAGCCAAGGACACCTGATCGCAGAGGGTACTCCTGAAGATGTTCTCAATAACGAACAAGTTAAACAAGTTTATCTAGGCGAACAATTCCGTCTATGATTATATAGAGAGTATCGAGAGTTCTAAGAATAATAACTAGGTAAGTAACACTGAATGAAACCCTCATTACAACTTAAGCTAGGCCAACAGTTAGCAATGACTCCTCAATTGCAGCAAGCGATTCGTTTGTTGCAGTTGTCTACTTTAGATTTGCAACAAGAGATCCAAGAAGCACTTGAATCTAACCCACTACTCGATGTCGAAGAAGGCAATGAAGAAACGCCATCATCGGAAGAAAAGCCTAGCAGTGACGAGAAAGAAACAGTTGAAGCCGCAGAGCAAGACTTACCTGACAGCTCAGACTTAATCGAAAAATCAGAGATTGGTAACGAACTCGAGATCGACACAACTTGGGAAGATGTCTACAGCGCAAATACAGGTAACACTGGCATTGCGATCGATGACGACATGCCTGTCTATCAAGGTGAAACCACCCAAAGCCTGCACGATTACCTACTTTGGCAACTCGACCTGACCCCCTTCACAGAAACAGACCGAAGCATTGCATTCGCGCTAATCGATGCCATCGATGACTATGGCTACCTCACCGTGTCTTGTGAAGACATCCTTGAAAACTTCGACAGTGAAGACGTAGAGCTTGATGAAATCGAAGCTGTGCGCAAAAGAATCCAACAGTTTGACCCATTGGGTGTTGGTTCACTAAATCTTCAAGATTGCTTACTGCTACAACTGGCGACTTTCCCACAAGACACACCTTGGCTTGAAGAAGCTAAGTTAGTGCTTACTAGCCATATTGACCAACTCGGTAACCGTGATTACAAACTCGTGATCAAAGAAACTAAGTTGAAGGAAGCAGAGCTACGTGAGGTTCTGCAGCTCATTCAACAACTGGACCCACGACCTGGCAGCAAGATTACGCCAGACGAAACCGAATATGTGGTTCCTGATGTGTCGGTATTTAAAGACCTAGGTAAATGGTTAGTGACCATTAACCCGGATAGTGTGCCAAAGCTGAAAGTCAATCAGCAATATGCCGACTTAGGCAGTAAAGGCAACAGCGCTGATAACCAATACATTCGCTCAAACTTGCAAGAGGCGAAATGGTTAATCAAAAGCTTAGAAAGCCGAAATGAGACGCTACTCAAAGTTGCGCGATGCATTGTTGAACATCAGCGCGATTTCTTCGAACATGGCGAAGAAGCGATGAAGCCAATGGTACTCAACGATGTTGCTTTAGCCGTTGATATGCACGAATCCACGATCTCTCGTGTGACGACTCAAAAGTTCATGCATACGCCTCGTGGCATCTTCGAACTGAAATACTTTTTCTCGAGCCATGTCAGTACTGACAATGGCGGTGAATGTTCATCGACAGCAATTCGAGCACTCATTAAGAAGCTTGTTGCGGCAGAAAATACCGCTAAGCCTCTCAGTGATAGCAAGATAGCTGCTTTACTGGCTGACCAAGGAATTCAGGTAGCTAGACGTACGATAGCGAAATACCGTGAGTCTCTGGGCATTGCCCCATCGAGTCAGCGTAAACGCCTGCTATAAGCTAATTTAATAGCTTTTTGTTTAATAGCTATTATCAGGCACCAACTGAAAAGGAAAGTCTATGCAAATCAATATTCAAGGCCATCACGTTGATCTTACCGATTCAATGCAAGACTATGTTCACACCAAATTCGACAAACTTGAGCGCTTCTTTGATCATATCAATAGTGTTCAGGTTGTATTAAAAGTTGAGAAAATCAATCAAATTGCAGAAGCGACCCTTCATGTAAATCAAGGTGAGATTCATGCAACAGCAACAGATGAAAGCATGTATGCTGCGATTGATTCATTGGTTGATAAACTCGTCCGCCAACTCAACAAGCACAAAGAAAAGCTAAGTAGTCACTAACATGCAATTAAGCGAAGTACTTTCATTGGACTGCACCAAAAGTGCAGTCCAATGCACAAGCAAAAAAAGAGCCCTTGAGCTCATCAGTCAAATCGCAGCAGAGAGCTGTGGTCAAGATTCAACAGAGCTATTTGAGTGCATGTTGAGCCGCGAGAAGATGGGCAGTACCGGTATTGGTAATGGTATCGCCATTCCTCACGCTCGTATGAATGTCAGTGATAAAGCCATCGCTGTATTGCTGCAATGCCAAGAACCGATCGAATTTGATGCGATTGATAACCGTCCTGTCGACCTACTATTTGCCTTGCTTGTTCCTAGCGAACAGTGCAAAGAGCATCTAAAAACCCTTTCTTGTATGGCAGAACGACTAAACGACAAGCAGACTCTTAAACAGCTGCGTAATGCTCAGAGCGATCAAGAGCTTTACGACATCATGATTCAAGTGCCAACTTGCGAGCAATAACATGCGATTAATCGTGGTTAGTGGCCAATCAGGGGCCGGTAAAAGTGTTGCGTTACGAGTCCTAGAAGACTTGGGGTATTACTGTGTCGATAACCTACCAGTAAACCTACTCAACAACTTTGTCGAATCGGTACGCGAAAGCAACCAAAACGTTGCGGTAAGTATTGATATACGTAACCTACCGAAAGAGCCTCAGTTAGTCACCGACACGCTCGAGCAACTCGAGTCAACTACAAACATCGATGTTGATGTATTGTTCCTCGATGCCAGCAAGCAGACACTCCTAAAGCGCTACAGCGAAACCCGCAGAATCCACCCTTTATCAATTGGCCAAGAGAAACTTTCTCTGGAGCAGGCTATTGATTTAGAAAAGACACTTCTCAGCCCTCTAGCAGAGCAAGCCTGCATTGTGATTGATAGCAGTGACTGCAACCTCTACGAGTTGAGTGAAAAAGTGCGCTTTAAAGTCGAAGGCAAAGAGAAGCAAGAACTAATCATTGTCTTTCAATCTTTCGGCTTTAAATTTGGTCTGCCAAGCGATGCCGACTACGTGTTTGATGTTCGCTTCTTGCCAAACCCTCACTGGGAACCTGACTTACGACCAATGACAGGCCTTGATGCTCCGATTCACTCCTTCCTAGAGCAGCATCAAGAAGTGATTGAACTCAAACAACAGATTCAAGGCTTTGTTGAGCAGTGGCTACCAATGTTAGAGAAAAACAATCGCAGTTACCTAACGGTAGCCATTGGTTGTACTGGTGGTAAGCACCGCTCGGTGTATCTAACGCAGAAAATTGGCGAATACTTCGAACAACTTGGTCATCAAGTTCAAATCAGACATGCCTCTTTAGAGAAGCACCAACAGGGCTAACCATGGAATTAACTCGAACTGTACTGATCCAAAACCGTTTGGGTCTTCACGCTAGAGCGGCCGTAAAGTTGGTTGAGCTTGCACAAAGCTTTGATGCCACTATCACAATTCATAGTGAAGAAGATAAAAGTGCCACCGCAGACAGCGTAATGGGACTATTGATGCTGGAGTCAGCCCAAGGCCAACACATCACGATTCAAGCTTCGGGTACTGATTCACAACAAGCACTTGATGCCGTTTGCCACCTTATCGAAGATAAATTTGATGAGGGTGAGTAGCCAAGACGCTTTACTCACAACACCGCAAACTCAAACGGTGAACCAACCTATATTAAATCTTAGTTCTACCTAAGTTTATGATTTAAATAAGCCCTAGAATTAAGTTACTATTCCAAGCATTGTAAGAATAATGAGATAGGAGGAAAATATGGCAGAGCAATTAGAATTCGACCAAGCTCACCAAACCCTCCAAGAAGTCAGCGAAGCCCTAGAAAACGGCCGATTTGTTCACGTACGCCGACAACTTCAGGACATGGAACCTGAGGATATTGCACACCTTTTAGAAGCCTCCCCTCGCAAAAGTCGTGACGTACTCTGGCAACTCACCGATCCAGAAGACTACGGTGAAATTCTTGATGAACTAAACGAAGACGTCAAAGATGCTCTTGTGTCAAAAATGGCACCAGAGACCTTGGCCGAAGCAACCGAAGGCATGGAGACCGATGACGTCGCGTACGTACTTCGAAGCCTGCCCGACGATGTATCTCGCGAAGTCCTTTCTCAAATGGACTCCGCCGATCGTGCACTAGTTGAAACCGCCCTGTCGTACCCAGAAGATTCTGCCGGTGCGATCATGAATACCGACGTAATCACGATTCGTGGTGATGTCGATGTCGATGTTGTATTGCGTTATTTACGTATGCGTGGCGAACTGCCTGATGCAACCGATGCTCTGTATGTCATTGATGAAGAAGAGCGCCTTATTGGTAACTTGTCACTGACGACACTGATTACGACTCAGCCTGATATCGCCGTTTCAGAAGTGATGGACGATGCAGATGAAGCCATCTCAGTAGAGACCAGCGCGTCGGATATCGCGAGCTTATTTGAGCGTCGTAACTGGGTTTCAGCACCGGTTGTCGATAGCAACCAACATCTCGTTGGTCGTATCACCATCGATGACGTGGTTGATGTTATCCGTGAAGATGCCGAACACTCGATGATGAGTATGGCAGGTATGGACGATGACGAAGATACCTTCGCACCGGTCGTAAAATCGGCTCGTCGTCGTAGCGTATGGCTTGGTGCTAACGTTCTAGCAGCGCTTGCTGCCGCATCTGTTTCGAACATGTTTGAAGCAACGCTCGACCAAATGGCTGCGATTGCGGTTCTGATGACGATTGTACCGTCGATGGGTGGTGTTGCTGGTAACCAAACCGTTGCTCTAGTGATTCGTGGTTTAGCACTTGGTCACATCGGTGACAGTAACAAACGCGAACTACTATTCAAAGAGGCAGCTATCGGCTTCCTCAACGGCGTTCTATGGGCCGTTATCATTGGTGGTATTGTGGTAGCTTGGAAAGGCAACTGGATACTGGGAGGCATCATCTCAGCAGCAATGATGACCAACTTGATTGTGGCAGGTATCGCTGGTGTAACCATTCCAGTGATGCTGAAGAAGATGAATATCGACCCAGCCCTAGCCGGTGGTATGGCGCTCACAACAGTAACTGATGTTATTGGCCTATCGGTGTTCTTAGGCTTAGCGACCATACTTATCTAAGTTGTCGTCATAAGTCACTTTAACTGCGAAACACTGAATACAAAAAGGGAGCCATCGGCTCCCTTTTTTAGTTCTTCAAGTTGGCGTTAAGTGAATTACTCACCTGCCACTTTCATAGACTCAAGCAGGATAGAACCCGTCTGAATTTGAGAGCGTGTTTCAACGTCGTTACCCACTGCAACGATCTGGTTGAACATGTCTTTTAGGTTACCCGCGATCGTCACTTCCGATACTGGGTATTGGATTTCTCCATTCTCAACCCAGAAACCTGCAGCGCCACGAGAATAATCGCCAGTGACAGTATTTACGCCTTGGCCCATCACTTCAGTTACGAGGAAGCCAGTACCCAACTCTTTCAGCATCTGCTCAAAGTTTTGACCTGTCGACTTAACGAACCAGTTATGAATACCACCAGCATGACCTGTCGGTGTCATATCCATTTTACGTGCTGCGTAACTCGTTAGTAGATAAGTGGCTAAAACACCGTCAGTGATGATTTCACGATCTTGAGTAAATACCCCTTCACTATCAAATGGGCTCGACGCCAAGCCACGTAAGATATGTGGGCGCTCAGAGATATTGAACCAATCTGGCAAGATTTTCTGACCTAGATGATCCAATAGGAAGGATGCTTTGCGATACAGGTTACCACCGCTGATCGCCATCACTAGGTGACCAATAAGGCCAGTCGCTACATCATTGGCGAACATGATCGGGTATTGACCTGTTGCTAGCTTTTTAGCATCTAAGCGGCTAATGGTCTTTTCTGCTGCTTCTTGACCTACGCGCTCAGGCGTCCATAGCTCATCACGGTGACGTGCAACGGTATAGCTGTAGTCACGTTCCATTTCACCATTAGCACCCTGACCAATCACGCAACAGCTCGTGCTATGACGGCTAGATGCATAACTTGCTAGCAAACCGTGGCTGTTACCATAGACCTTAACACCATAGTGGCTGTCGTAACTCGCGCCATCACTTTGTTTGATCTTGTCGCTATAAGCTAATGCTTGCTTCTCAGCAGCAATCGCAATCTCAGCGGCATAGTCTGGGTTTGGTTCATCAGGGTGAAAAAGGTCCAAGTCTGGAATCTCTTTCACCATGTATTCTTTTGCTGCAGGGCCTGCGAACGGGTCTTCTGAGGTGTACTGAGCGATATCGAGTGCAGCTGCGACTGTTTGAGCAATCGCTTTTTCACTCAGATCAGATGTAGATGCACTGCCTTTTTTCTGGCCGCGATAAACAGTAATGCCTAGCGCACCATCACTATTAAATTCAACGTTTTCCACTTCACACATGCGTGTTGAAACACTCAAACCCGTTGACTTAGTAATAGCGACCTCAGCGGCGTCGGCACTCACAGAGGCCATGTCCAACGCTTTTGCAACTGCGGCTTCTAGATCAACTCTTTGCTGGGCGACTTGCTGTTTTACATCCATATCTATTCTAATTTTGTAGGTCAATATTACGTAGGATAACAAGAATTTCGCTTTCTCCCCAAGATTCTTGCTAAAATAGGCAATATATTCGTTTGAGATAGTGACATAGGCAGAAAAGATGGCTCGCAAAAACCAAAAAGCTCCATGGGAACCAGAAGAAGAAATCATCTGGGTAAGTAAAACCGAAATGAAAACGGACATGGAAGCCCTACAGAAACTAGGGGAAGAACTTGTTACCCTAAAGCCATCAGTATTAGAGAAATTCCCTCTGTCTGAAGATTTGGCACTCGCGATTAAAGACGCACAACGCTTTAAGAACGAAGCAAAACGTCGCCAGCTTCAATACATTGGTAAGATCATGCGTAACATCGACCCAGAGCCGATTCAAGCGGCTTTGGACAAGGTACGTAACAAGCACTCACAAGCAACAGCTGAGCTACACAAGCTTGAGCAACTGCGTGACCGTATCGTTGAAGAAGGTGATGCTGCTATTTCAGAAGTCATGGAAATGTATCCTGAAGCAGACCGTCAACGTCTTCGCCAATTAGCACGTCAAGCTAACAAAGAGAAGAAAGCAAACAAGCCAGCAAAGGCTTTCCGTGAGATCTTCCAAATTCTGAAAGAGCTAAAGCAAGACGATTAATTGGCTTTAGCTTTACGGGTTATCAAAAACTAAAAGACCTAGCACACGCTAGGTCTTTTTTATTCATTGAACCATTTACGCTACTCGCCAGCTCTAACAAACGAGCTGAGCTCTGGCTGAGGGTGGTCGACAGTGAGTACCTCAATTGAATCCTCAACCAATACCTTCCCCAAAGCAACGAACACAAATTTATTCGCAATGCTACGCGCATCACCTAAATGGTGCGTCACCATCAAAACCGTAATATTTCGCTCTGCCGCTAATCGCTTCACTAAGCTAAGCATCTCTTCTCGCAGCAAAGGATCAAGCGCAGAGAAAGGTTCATCAAGCAGCCAAATATCATGAGGCTGAACGAAACAACGCGCTAAGGCGACACGTTGGCGTTGACCGCCTGATAAGTGCTCAGGCAGTCTATCCAAATACTCAGCAACACCAACTTGCGCTGCGGCTTGTTCCACAGATTGCTTTTGGGTTGCGGTAAGCTTTAACCCAGGATGCAACCCTAAACCAATATTTTCACGTACCGTGAGGTGAGCAAATAGGTTGTGTTCTTGAAACAGCATTGCCAAAGGTCGCTGATGTGCTTCTTTGCCAATAAGCGACTGGCCAGCCACTGAAATCTCACCCGATGTTGGCTCAATAAACCCAGCAACCAATGCGAGTAGCGTTGATTTACCCGCACCACTTGGCCCCATCAGAGCAACAATATCACCCTGATCGGCTTGGAAATCAAAACTAAACAACTCTTGGTGATAGTGGTAATCCACATCTTTCATCACTAACATCATAGGTTCCTTAACTCTTTAGCTTTGAGCTTCGAGTAAACAAAAATTCAATCAGACTAAAGCTGCCAACACTCAGTAACAGCAAACTCACTGACACCACAGCAGCCGCTTCCATTTGATAGCTACCTAATAATTGGAATAGATACAAAGGCAAGGTTCTAAAGTCTTGGCTACCAAACAAGGCAATCGCGCTCAGATCGCCCATCGCCAACATAAAACTGATTGAGAAAGCCTGCGCCATCGGTTTACGCAATGCACGCCACTCCACTAACCTAAAGCGGGTAAAGCCAGTCATACCCAAACTGGCACACACATATTGATATTGCTGAGACAGATGCAACATAGGTTGGGCAAGCGTCTTAATCACATAAGGCAGCGCCATTAGGCTATTTACGGCAATCACAATAAAGAAAGCCAAGCTGAACACATCGGTAAATGAACGTAGCAATAAGAAGATACCTGTGCTGATCACTAATCCCGGCGTCACCAAGATAATAGTGCCGATCAGCTCGATTTTATCGGCTCTGATCGTCTTGTTTTGCAAGCGCCATGCTCGGCTCGTGAGCAATATAGCGATACCTATGCCAACAGCAATAACACTCGCCAATAAAGCGACTCTCACCGACGTCATCAGCGCCGCCCAAAATGGCTCACTGCTGAGCACTGTCAAGGCTTGAGCGTTAATACCACTAACAAGCACCATCAACAGTGGCGGTAATACGAGTATTGATACCATGATGATCCAAAAGCTATCCCAAGCTTTTGACCACCAGCTGTCTTTAACCAAATACTTCTCTTCCGACAGCTGACTCGCCGTCACTGAGATCGGCTTAGATAGGCGCTGAATACTCACCGCTAACACGCCACATAACAGCATTTGCCATATCGCCAGCAAAGCCCCCGCTTGCAGATCAAAGTCGAATTTAATCGCCTGATAAATAGCGAGCTCGATAGTGGTTGATTTAGGTCCACCGCCCAGCGCCATCACAGTTGCAAAGCTGGTAAAGCACAGCATGAAGACTAAGCCACATACATGGGGTAGCTGTTGTCTTAAGCGAGGCCATTCAACCCATTTGAATTTATTCCAATGACTCATACCTAAATGCGCACACAACTTGTGCTGCTCAGCAGGCACGGTATCTAAGGCTTGCAGAAGTAAGCGACTAGCATAAGGCAGGTTGAAGAAGACGTGTGCCAACAAAATACCATTCAGGCCATAAATCGAGAATGGGAGCTCAATGTCGAAGTTCGCCAAGGATTTAGCTAACCACCCACTGTTGCCGTAAATCGCTAACAAACCGAATACACCGACCAACACAGGCAGAACTAAGGTCGACGCAAACAGCCTTAACAGTAGTGCTCGCCCAAAAAACTGTCTGCGACACAGGGCGTGTGCAATAGGTATAGCAAAGCCAACACTCAGCACCGTTGAGAGTGTCGCTTGATAAAAACTGAACTTCGTTACATGCCAATAGTAGGGATCGGACCATACTTGGCTGATATCAAGAGAAGGGGCATTGCTAAGCAATGCCCCTACTGCTGAAACCACGAAGGCGGTAATGAGTATCGCAACCCAAATACCGACCTTAGGCGTTTTCTTTATCATAAATTGATTTTTACCGTAAAAAGTCCATTCCAAACATAAAGAATGGCTTTAAATACAGGTCGTTCATTCTTTTAAAAGTAAATTAAAAAGTAAGCGCACTCTGCCATTCACGAATCCAAGGCTTACGCTTCTCGGCGATCTCTTCAGAACTAAAGCTTAACGCTTGCTGAGGTACCGTCAGTTGTTCGAAACCTTTAGGAAGCTCAACATCTGTCACTGGGTACATCCAGTTGCCTGTTGGCATCGCCGATTGGAAGTCATCACTTAGGATAAACGCCATAAACTCATCAGCAAGCTTTTCATTCTTACTGCCTTTGACCTTTGCAGCCACTTCCACTTGAGTGTAATGCCCCTCTTCAAAGTTCGCAGCAGCATACTTAGAATCGTTCTCCGCAATGATGTGGTAAGCCGGAGAAGTGGTGTATGACAATACTAAATCAGATTCACCCTCTAGGAACATAGAGTAAGCTTCAGACCAGCCTTTAGTTACCGTCACCGTTTTTTGAGCTAGCTTCTTCCACGCCGCTGTCGCTTCATCACCGTATACCGATTTCATCCAAAGCATCATGCCTTGCCCAGGTGTTGATGTACGTGGATCTTGGTAGATAACCTTCAGGTCTTCACGTTGCTCAACCAACTCTTTCAGACTTTTCGGTGGGTTTGCTAGCTTCTCTGTGTTGTAGACAAAAGCGAAGTAGCCAAAGTCGTACGGGACAAATGTATTATCTTCCCAACCATTTGGCAGTGTTACTGATGATGTATCAACATTATGCTCAGCTAGTAAGCCGGTCGCTTTCGCTTCAGCCATGAGGTTGTTATCTAAGCCCAATACAATGTCAGCCTTGCTGTTACCGCCCTCAAGACGCAAGCGGTTAAGAATAGACACGCCATCTTCAAGCGCGACAAAATTCACATCACAGCCACACTTTTCTTCAAACGCTTTCTCTACGGCAGGACGAGGGCCCCAATCCGCAGCAAAAGAGTCATAGGTGTAGACGGTTAACGTATCGTCTGCAGCAAAGGCAGAAAAAGAGATAGCTGTAGTAACAGCAAGGGTAGTTAATGTGAATTTCACTGGACGCTCTCCATGGTCTGAGCGGCACAGGTTTGAGGGAGGATAACGATAGAGGTTGTTCCTAACTCAATTCCTACGCCAGCATTATCTGGTTCAGGTTTACGGGTCCCAAGCACCTGCTTGATCTCAGCTCGCATTCATTATTTGAATGGTTTGCTCCCCGATGAGTGTCCGAAATTGTAATTCGATTTTTAACAATAAGCTATCAAGTTTGGATCAATTACGTTGATCGTAGCCCCATCTAGGCACTAAACCTTGCTCAATACCAAGATGGTCGAGAATGCGCGCCACCATAAAATCGATCAAATCTTCTATTGACTTAGGTTGGTGATAAAACCCCGGAGCGGCTGGCATGATGGTTACACCCATCGTCGATAACTTGTGCATGTTCTCTAGATGTAGCGTTGAGAATGGCGTTTCACGAACCACCAATAACAGCTGGCCTCGCTCTTTCATCACCACATCTGCTGCGCGCTCAATCAGGTTATCCGATAACCCATGAGCAATGGATGCTAAACTGCCCGCAGAACATGGGCAGACCACCATCTGCTTCGGCGCTGCAGAACCTGATGCAACTGGAGAGAACCAGTCATCTTTGCCGCATACCACCAGCTTTTCTGGATCGCAGCCCAAGTGCTTAACCAAGGCTTGCTTTGCCGCATCTGGCCCAGCAGGTAACTTAAGCTCATGCTCAGTAGCCAACACCACTCGCGCTGCCGACGAGATCAACAGATAGACCTGATAGTCTGCTGCCAACAAGCATTCAAGCAAGCGCAGTCCGTAAGGCGCACCAGATGCGCCAGTAAAAGCAAGAGTTATCGCTTTATCGTGTTTTGTCATGTTCTCAGTTACTTCAATTATAAAGTAGTGGACTGGGTTAACCTTTAAGAGCTAACGCGTCCAACAATTTCTGGTGAATACCACCAAAGCCACCATTACTCATTACCAGAATTTGGTCGCCCGCTTGCGCCTCTGAAACAATTTTAGCAACAAATACGTCCATATCGTCACTAACATGTGCAGGCTGATGACAAGCATCTGCGACATCCTGCACCGACCAATCAATGTTGTCCGGTTGGAATAAGTAGGTGGAATCCGCTTGTTTAAGCGAATCAGCCAAGGTTTCTTTATGCACACCACGTTTCATGGTAGCGGAACGAGACTCTAAAACGGCAATGATTTTTTTCGAGTCGACCTTATTACGTAAGCCGCCGAGCGTAAGTTCAATCGCCGTTGGGTGATGAGCAAAATCATCATAAACAGACACACCAGCTACCTCGCCTTTAAACTCTAGACGACGTTTAGTATTGATGAATTTCGCCAACGATTCACACGCTAAATCTGGTGTCACACCCACATGCCTTGCCGCAGCAATCGCCATAAGAGCATTGTTGACATTATGATCACCAACCAAGTCCCAATCTACCGTACCAACACATTCGCCTTGGAAGTAGACCTCAAATTTAGAGCCATCTTTAACTAGCTTTTTGGCATCCCAATCGCCAGCTTCGCCACTCGATTCTGTCTCACTCCAACAGCCACGAGATAGAACATCTTGAATAGCGGTATCCTGCTTGGGTGAGAAAATACGACCATTGCCTGGCACAGTTCGCACTAAATGATGGAATTGACGCTTGATCGCTTCAAGATCGTCAAAAATGTCGGCATGATCGAACTCAAGGTTATTCATTACTAAGGTTCTTGGATGGTAATGAACGAACTTAGAGCGTTTGTCGAAAAAAGCACTGTCGTATTCGTCGGCTTCTACCACAAAGAACATGCTGTCACCTAAGCGAGCAGAGATACCAAAGTTACCCAATACCCCACCAACTAAAAAGCCTGGCGCATAACCGCAGTCTTCTAAGATCCAAGCCAGCATGCTGGAAGTTGTGGTTTTACCATGAGTACCGGACACCGCAAGAACCCAGCGGTCGTGCAGCAAGAACTCTTGCAACCATTGTGGACCAGATGTGTATCTAAGGTTGTTATCCAAGACATACTCAACACATGGGTTGCCACGACTCATCGCATTACCAATAACCACCAGGTCAGGCCTAGGCTCTAATTGGCTTGGGTCGAACCCTTCAATAATTTCAATCCCTTGCGACTCCAACAACGTGCTCATTGGAGGATAAACATTCGCGTCACTACCGGTAACCTTGTGACCTAATTGACGAGCCAATACCGCAGCACCGCCCATGAAGGTGCCACAAATTCCTAAGATATGAATATGCATAAATTGCTTCCAAACGCTTGGCTAATATAAACAGTGCCTAATTAAAACGGCTTGTACTCATTATCATTAAATGAAAATTAAAAGCGAGCGGCAATGCAAAACAAATTGAGTCGACATAGTAAGTGAGATCTGTGTCGCTTAGTTCATTACCATTAAAAAGATCTAAGCCTTAGAATTTAGGTAAGCGTCTAGATGAATAAAGCCCACTTAAGAGGCAAATTCTATGGTGCTCAAATCCCCCCTAATATTCAGAGAAGTTTAAGGAAATAACATGTCTGAGATGCGCACCCTTGGTGAGTTCATTGTTGAGAAACAGAGTGACTTCCCCCATGCAAGTGGTGATCTATCATCCCTTTTGTCATCAATTCGTCTTGCTGCAAAAATTGTTAACCGTGAAATCAACAAAGCAGGTCTTGTCGACATTACTGGCGCTGTTGGTACAGACAACGTTCAAGGTGAAGAGCAGCAGAAGCTAGACCTTTATGCGAACGACAAATTTAAAGCGGCTCTAGAAGCTCGTGACCAAGTTTGTGGTGTAGCAAGTGAAGAGGAAGACGAAGCGGTTGCCTTCAATAAAGAGCTCAACAAAAACGCAAAATACGTCGTGTTGATGGACCCACTTGATGGTTCATCAAATATCGATGTAAATGTATCGGTTGGTACGATTTTCTCTATCTACCGCCGTGTCTCTCCAATCGGAACACCACCGACTCAAGAAGACTTCCTGCAACCAGGTCACAAACAGGTAGCTGCCGGTTACGTAATTTACGGTTCTTCAACCATGCTGGTTTACACAACTGGTGCTGGCGTAAATGGTTTCACCTACGATCCATCTCTGGGTACTTTCTGTCTATCTCATGAAAACATGATGATTCCAGACGAAGGCAAGATCTACTCGATCAACGAAGGTAACTACATCCGCTTCCCAACCGGTGTTAAGAAGTACATCAAATACTGTCAGGAAAGCGAGCCAAGCGATAACCGCCCTTACACGTCACGTTACATTGGTTCTCTTGTGTCTGATTTCCACCGTAACTTGCTAAAAGGCGGCATCTACTTGTACCCAAGTACAGAGAGCCACCCTCAAGGTAAATTGCGTTTGCTTTATGAATGCAACCCTATTGCTTTCCTTATGGAGCAAGCTGGCGGTATTGCATCAGACGGTGCACAACGTATTATGGATATCAAACCAACTGAGCTACACCAACGTGTGCCTTTCTTTGTTGGTTCAACAAAAATGGTACGTAAAGTAGAAGAGTTTCTTGAGCTGAACCCTGAGTAACCCTCTCATTTCATTCTCAAACTAACGCCATTAAAAAAGCCAGCACTTCAGTGCTGGCTTTTTGTTGTCTCGTAAGGTGATTAACTAGTTAGGAATCATTGTTCCGCTGACACCAGTCACCCGAAAGTATTTCTTTATTAGCTGTTAGATCAAGCTGATACAAATATACCCATGCTAACCCAAATATAGTCTCTATTTGGTCGCGACGATACTCGACAGGCACATCTTCTAGCCGATCGAGCGACGCCAAGACTTCATCGTTAATCATATAGACTTCCCCAGCAACACTTTTCTTTCCAAAAATCATCGCGGGATAGGCATCTAGGTCAAAAAGAGCGTATTCCTCAGGAGTATCAAATCGCCCAAGTAAATCACAGCCCTTCAAATAATGATGATTCGATTGACCCTGTCTCAAGGTTCCATAAACAAAAACAAGATGCTTCATAACCCCCCCACAAGCCATTCACGCAAGCGCGTTAAATGAATAGCTAAAACATTGCCGATCGAGCTCAAACTGTTCTACTCGAATTCAAATTGATAGAGAAGGTCGACCGCGCTGTCGAGACCCGAAACGGCTTCAACGTAGAGATCCTGCATCAATCGATAACGAACGGTAAACTCACCAAGCGAATTGAAGATACCAACGCCATACTTAACCTGTAAACCAGGCAGGATGTAACCACTTACCGTGACTTGTGAGTCGTCGCCAGAGCCTGCGGTATCCAGTTGCAAATCTTGTACACCAAAGGCCTCACCAATCTCACCAACGACCTTACCGCTCTTCGCTAAGCTTAAGCCAATTAAGGTCGTTGTCATTGAGCCATTCGACTCGCCATCAATATCTTGACCGCGCAAGATGTATGAAAGAGCATTTGCTTGCGGCATCGCAGGATCAGAATAAATCTCAATGGCTGGCTCTATCGCAGGCCCTGTCACTCGAATACCAGCTGTCACATCATCTTGAGTATTGTCAGGGTTACGAATCGCATTGATCGCAACGTATGGCTGATCCGGAGGCCCATTCATTAAGATTTTTCCCTCTTCGATAAGCAGGTCTTGTCCAAACGATTGGTAGGTACCGTTAACGATGTTGACCTCGCCCGTCACAAACGGGCCTTGGTCTTTTTGAGCCACATTCAGTTTACCGACCAATTCACCTTCAAGGCCGAAAGCGGACAATTTAAAGTCATCACCGATTGAAATATTAATATTGGTCATCACATTAAATGGAATGGTCGATTCACCTTCAGGTTGCAGGTCTTTATTCAAAATAACCTGATCAGAAGAAACACCAACTGCAGACGGTGGCAGGTCTTCAACGACAATGCGGCCCCACGGTAATGCAATGTCACCAGTAATTTTTGCAAGCTCAGGCGTAACGTCTATGGTCATATCAGGGACGACCTTAACCTTGACCATAGGTGGAACAACCACCATCAACTCATCAGCAAACACCCTAACATTCGAATGCCATGCTTGGAGATCTTGCCACTCACCAGAGCCTTCGATATCCAACTGACCATCTGGTGTTTCCACGTTAGCGTCAAGCTTGGCGCTATAACCATTAAAGTCGAGAGCAATGCGGCCATCCTTCACATCAATAGGAGTTACATCACCTTTGACTTGAATTCCATCCACAGAGAATTGACCAAAAACTTGAGGGTGCATCAAAGAACCTTTCACCTGCAGGTCACTCGCAAGGTCGGCTTTCAACAAGCTGTATTCACCTAAAATTGGCTGTAAGAAATCCAAATGGAAGGTCGTCAACTTAATCGCAGCATCGACCATTTTATCTTGTGCAAGAACATCAGGCAGCGACACGGTACCAGACAGGTCACCGTTATCGGAAACATCCAGTTTGAAGTCTGCATCTAGCTTGTTGTCTTTCAATTGAGCATTTAGGGCAATGCTCTCCCAACCGATTGTGATTGGCTCACCGACTTGCTGTACAGCCTGACCTTTTGGCATATCAAGGTTTACTGTTACCTCTGGCTGGCCTTGTTCCGACCACTTAGCATGAGCTTTAACATTTACTAAGCCTTGTAGCTCAGTCTCTTTTGGAACAAAGGCTTTAATCTGATCGAAGTCGAACTGATTGATTGCAATCTTAGCCTCACCCGACTTCCCAGCACGGATGTCTTCGTCCAGACACACACTCGAACCAGCTTGCTTCCAACAGTGCGCTTGAACATCAGCAAACTGATTGTCGACATCCGCCTTAATAGATACAGGTTTATCAAGCACCCAAGGGCCTTGTTGAGTGGTGACTTTTACTCGGTCTAAAGAGCCATCCCAAATGAGAGAAGGCTTCTGAATCAACTCGCCAGAAATTGCTAGGCTTGTAGAGACAATGTCAGATATCACATCTAGAGTCACAGTGTGCTTTTTCTCACCGCCACTCACGGTCAAATCAATGCTTTCGACGTTTTGTTCTTGATAAGTTAAATTTTTAGCCTTTAAAGCAAGGTCAGCTTGCGCTTCGGGTAACGGAAGTGGGACCACAGAACCATTAAGTGATAATGACTCAAGCGTTGCCTCGTTATTCCAGTCCACCTTATTTACATTCAGTGTCAGGTCGACCTTAGGCTCTTGAGTTGGACCGCTAAGTTGGATGTTACCAATCACTTGTCCTTTCAAATCAGGAACACTTTTCACCAGCTCAGGGAAATAAATATCAACACCCATATCCCACTGTTTATCAAGCTGCCCCTGAGCCTTAATCGAGTTCACACCGTGCGCCAAACTCAAACCACTGGTTTTCAGTTTAGGCTCACCGCTGGCGCTGCGATCAGATGCCGACAACTGACCTTCGATATCTAACGGGTAATCACGCAAGATACCTTCAATATCAAGCTTAGGTAGCTCAATGGCCCAGCCCCCAGCCTCAGTCAATTCACCCGATGTGACTAAACTACCGCTAATATTGCCCTCAGCTTCTGGCCACTGCAGACCAGGTTGAATATCTTTAAGGGTCACATCCGCTTGCCAATTAACGAGCTTTGCCCAGTTAGCTTTGACCGCACCATTGAGCTCACCGCCCAAGGTGTTCAGTTTCAGTCGCTCAAGCTCTATTTGCTCAGTGGTACCTTTACCTTGTAGGTCGATGACTAGAGCTGGGATTTCATTACCATCGGCTTCGCCCTTGAGCTGAACATTAAAGCCATCTAATGAGCCATCAGCCTTAAAGCGCTCAATTTCGGCTTGGTAATCACTTTTACCAGTTAGGGGCCATTGTGCTTGTCCATCTTCTAACAGTAAATCAAATGGCAGCGTCGGCTCTAAAGGTTGAAGTTCTCCAGAGAGCTTGGCTTCTATCAAGTCAGAAAACTGCGAGTCGAGCTGCAGCTTAGCCACACTCCCCTGTGCTTTCAGTGATAACTTCTGACCAGCAAGGTCGGTGTCCTTCACCTTAGCATCCAATGAAAGCTCTAAAGGATAACCATCTTTAAGCTCAACCTTAGTAGAAAGGTTCGCGCTCGCCTGCGGCATATCGAGCTCAAGTGTTGAAACATCCACTTTATGCCCGCCCGCTTGAGCTTCGAGTCCAAGATGATTGACAACAATTGGGGTTTCTTGCACTAAGGTGAAGTGATTTAAATCAAAGCGCTCTAACACAATCTGTAACGGAATCCAGACCTCAGGCAGCTCAATTGCTGTTTTCACCGCAGGCTCTGGTTCGACAGGTTCTGCCTGTGGTTCTTCCGTCGATTCAGCAATTTTTACTTTAAGGTCATTGAACAGGGTTGGCGATACCGTAAGCTTTTCACCCTGCATACTCAAAGCAGTTGAAAACAAACCCCATTCAATCTCATGACCCAAGATATTCAGTTTGATATCAGACAAAGCAATACGATTGATCACGATTGGTAGCGGTGTTTTCAGCGATGTCACTGGCGGAGTCGGCTCTGTCTCTTCTTCAGAAGCTGGAGGTAATTCCGTAAATGCGAAGTCCAAACCTTGAATCGCTAAGCGGTCGACACACAACTTAGGGTCGAGTAAACAGCGAGGATTAATAGCCAATACCAGCTTTGCCACTGTGGTATCGATATGGAGGCTATCATCTTTGAATTGAACATTATTAAGTGTGAAGTTCGGGAACAGAGCACCTTTTGTGCTCTCCACTTTAAGTTGTGGCAGAGCTTTTTCAGCGCCCCACAACACAGTGTTTAAGCCAGGGTTTGTAAACAGTACAAAACCGAGCAGGGCTATCAACAACAGCAAAATAGACGTCAAGGAAATCGACGTCCATTTTATGCATTTGCCCATCACTTTGATCATAATTCTGGCCCTAAACTAAAGTGCAGTTGGAACTCGTCACCTTTCTTCGCATCTAGGCCCCAAGCAAAATCTAAACTGACAGGGCCAACCGGCGATGCCCAACGAACACCGACGCCGGTACCGTGCTTCCATTCTGGCGTATCATTGAATGCATCACCAATATCGTAGAAAGCCGCTCCCCACCAATTTCCAACCAAACGGTATTGATACTCAAATGAACTGGTTGCAATGAACTTTGCACCGGTTAGTGCACCACTTTCATCTCGAGGAGAGATCGACTCATAGCCATAACCTCGAATACTGTTATCACCACCAGCAAAGAATCTGAGCGAGGGAGACAGTTTCTCAAATTCATCGGCAAAGTTACCACCAAATTGAAGGCGGGTTAGACCACGATGGTTATTACCAATGCTACGAATCCAAGCCGTTTGTCCTTGAAAACGTACCACCTTGGTTTCCGACAATAAGGTATCATCACCCGCCTCAACCATGATGGTTTGTTTATCCCCCCACATTGGCATCGAGCCACCACGAGTTCGAGTTCGTGAAAACGAAATACCCGGCAAAACGAATTGCGCCAAATCGTCTTGTAAACCTTGCTCATAGTTTTCAACCAAGTATCGAATGAACACGGTGCGCTGCCAGCCATTATCAAGGCGCCAATACCTTTCTAGCGCTAGGTTCGATTCCAAACTTTTGGTATCACGGTTATCCAAGTTTTTCATACCGTACTTAACTTGATAGTAGTCGTTCAGCACGTCATCCAGAGGGATTTTATAGGTAGCAGTAATCGTCTGTTCAGGTTTAGAAATCGACAGGCTGCTATTGAAGCTATGGCCTTGTTCATTAACCCAAGGTTTTTTCCACTTCAGAGTGCCTTTTACGCCAAGGTCGGTGGATACACCGATACCCGTTTCAATTTGGTTACGCGCTTGAGGAGCAAGGCTAACCTTCATTGGAATTTCTCGACCTTCACCCAGTTGACTTAAATCTGGTTCAACAAAAACCGAAGAGAACCAATCGGTATTGGACAGGTTTTGGTTGTACTCGCCAACCTTAGTAATCGAGTAAGGTTCACCATCTTTAAACGGCTTGAGCGATTGAACCCTATCATCTTCTATTTGGCTGCCCGTTACCGTGGTAGTGCCAAAGTGATAACGAATACCACTGTTGTAGTGAAGGCGAATGTAAGCTCGATTCAACTCAGGAGCCACTTCTAGCTTACTGAGCTCATACGAGCCATCGAAGTAACCTTTGGCTAATCCAAGGTTGCGCATCGATGATTTCAAAGAGTCGTAGTTACCATGATTGAGGATCGAACCTTTGGATAGCTTACTCTTAGCAATCAAGGCTAAAAAATCTGGATCATCTTTGGCTTCCCCGCTCAGCACGATGTCTGATTCGTAAATAAGAACGGGCTCTCCCCGATCAACAGTTACAGTCAGTTCAGTTTCATCTTGGGAGTGAGAAAAAGTGATAGTCGGTTGGTAGTAACCTAACGCATTGAGTGCTTCTTTAATCATAGATTCCACGCGAGACTGGAACCTTAATGAAATCGCATATTCTTCTTCAGGCACAGCACTTAGATAAGCATCAACATTATCTTCTAGCGCTCCATCAAGCCCTTTAATCTCAAGGGAAACGTCAGCAAAAGCGAGCGTCGATGACAATAGAGTGCCAAACAGAACTGGTAAAGTTTTTCTTATCATGCTTAATTGGTGAAGAAGTTATCAATACGTTAATAATCAAAAAGAAATAATACCGCTAAAAAGGCATTGAGTCTGTAAGAAATCCTGTAATAACACGGTCTAATTTAAAGACTTATTTAATACGAACCAAGAGCTAAATACGCCTACAGTTACAAAAGCCGACACGGTAAACGTATGCGAAAAGGAATATAACATGCTAAACAAACAACAACTGGTTTCCGCAGCAACCGCATTACCGGGAAATGCAGCTCCAATTCAAATTACTGAGCGCCATTTCGTTAACCAAACGGACTTACTCGCCGCTCCTTCTGGTTCCCAACAACAAGTGTTATTAGGTATGGGATGCTTCTGGGGCGCTGAGCGCCTGTTCTGGCAATTGGACGGCGTTATCTCTACGTCCGTTGGCTACGCTGGTGGTTACACTAGCAACCCAACCTATGAACAAGTGTGTACCGGACAAACTGGCCACACTGAAGTCGTTCGTGTCATTTTTGATAGCGAGAAAACGTCTTTAGCACAACTACTTGAGACCTTCTGGGAGCGTCATGACCCAACTCAGGGGATGCGCCAAGGTAATGATTTAGGTACACAATACCGCTCGGCTATCTACACCTTCAGTGAAGAGCAACAAGCCATTGCTGAACAATCTCGCCAAGATTACCAAAGAGCCATTACCGATTCTTTAGGCAACGAAATCACAACGGAAGTTCTGCCTGCAGGGAAATATTTTTTTGCTGAGACCTACCACCAGCAATATCTAGCCAAAAACCCTAACGGCTACTGTGGATTGGGCGGAACAGGCGTTTGCTTCCCACCACAATAAAGGGCAGTCAGGCTGTACTACCTTAAACGATATCCATAAAAAAGGGCTTCCATTCGGAAGCCCTTTTCGCTGTTAATCTATTTGAAGCAAGACCAATCAATAAAGCTTAATTACATCGGCATAGCAGCAATCGTGCCGTTAACTTCTTTAAAAATAGTGAGCTTTTGTTTATCTGAAACTTCAGGGAGCAGCACTTTACCATGGTCGAAACGGAACTCTCCGACACCTTCGATGGCAAACTGGCCTTTGAATAGGACTTTAACGAAACGCGCCACCTGATGTGGGCGGTAAGTAGAAAATTTTCTTAACATATTACAACCTCAATTCCATTTGAGTACTACTGTCACGCACCTGAACACGACCGTATTCTAAGCACATTTAATCGCTAATTCCTTTAGCAAACAGCAAGATAATCTGTTGTTCATCTTGATATCGTTGCATTATACCCTTTGGTAACAAGCCTGCAACTTATTTCTACATCGTACGATAAAAAAGTTAAAGAGGCATTTTTCAAATTTCATATTATACTTCCAATGCAAACCAACAAGCGGAACAAAAATATAATGAAAAACAAAACTCTACTGGCTTTATTAGCCGCAGCCTCTCCACTCTTCGCCAATGCTCACAACTTATCTGTAGGTTCAACTCTTCCTGCCGTTGATGTTAGCAACTATGGTGAAATCGTACTAAAAGACGGAGCTACAGGATATCAAGCTTGGGCAACCAAGGATCTTCTGGGTAAAGTCCGTGTCGTTCAAGCTATCGCAGGCCGCAGCAGCTCTAAAGAGCTTAATGCACCACTGATGGCAGCAATTACAGCATCCAAATTTTCAGAAGATAGCTACCAAACCACCACCATTATCAACCAAGATGATGCAATCTGGGGAACGGGCTCTTTTGTAAAATCATCAGCTGAAAGCAGCAAAGAAGAATTTCCATGGTCGTCTATGGTTCTTGATGAAAATGGCACCGTTGCTTCGTCTTGGGCTCTAAAAGAAGAGAGCTCAGCAATTATCGTGCAAGACAAACAAGGTAAAATCTTGTTTGTGAAAGAAGGCGCACTTAACGAATCAGAGGTAACGCAAGTTATTGAATTGATTAAAGCGAGCCTTTAATCAGATATTCGCGTCTTTTTCGAGACCTTATCAAAGGATATTGTTATATTATAACAGTATCCTTTTTTAATTCTGTGGTTAATCATCCTGATGTGGCAAGACACACCCAACAATGTGAAACGAAAAACAGGCTTCTTGCTTGGGCTTATGCTCATGCTAAGCGTGTTAGCAGCAACACATATGGTGGATATTGACCCAGAGCACCACACCTCACACCACTGTGAGCTGTTTTCCATAAATCAGTTCATTACCTCGCACTCGTTGCCACAAGTTCCAGAGTTTCATTCAGAGTTTACTGTTGTTATCACGGAGTCAGTAACCTCACTGCAGCGCCTGTATTTCGCTTATCTAGCGCGCTCTCCTCCTGTCAAAATTATTTAATTACCACTACTTTTTAATTAACCTTTATTCAGGAAAAAAACATGAAACCTTCTATTTTAGCCGTTGTTATCGGCATGACTGTCTCTACTAATGTTCTAGCTAACGAAGAGTTCCGCTCTCACGGTGCACACGTGCATGGTCAGGTTGAAGTAAACATTGCTCAAGACGGACAAGAACTGCTTGTTGAAGTGACAGCCCCGGGTGCAGACGTAGTTGGCTTTGAACATGCTCCAGAAACAGCAGAGCAAAAGAAAGTGTTTGAACAAGCTATCGCGCAACTAAACAAGCCAGACGAGCTATTTAGCTTTAACAACGCGAACTGTACTCTGAAATTTAAATCAGTGTCGAACACCTTAGAAAGCGATCATGATGAGCATGAAGGACATGACCACGCTGAGCACGATCATGATGACCATAAAGACCATGACCACGCTGAGCACGATCATGACGACCACAAAGACCATGACCACGCTGAGCACGATCATGATGACCATAAAGACCATGACCACGCTGAGCACGATCATGACGACCACAAAGACCATGACCACGCTGAACATGATCATGACGACCACGAAGGTCACGACCACCACGATCATGAAGGTCATGACCACTCTGAAGGTGGCCACGGTGAGTTCACGGTTGAGTACCACTACCAATGTTCAGATGTAGCTAAGCTAGACACAGTTAACACTCAGTGGTTCTCTAAGTTCAGCAACACTGAAAAAATGACGGTGAACCTACTAACAGATACCGCTCAAGTACAAGAAGTTCTTAACGCAGAGCGCATTAGTTTTCGATTCTAACCACTCCTAGATCGGATTAAACGTAAATAAGCAGCCAAGTAAGTACCTACTTACTTGGCTGTTCAAATCGGTGTGCTCTAGGGAATTTATGCTTCTAATTGCTGTCCAGTAGATACACCGCTTTAATTATTGGAGCTCGCATGTCTTCTGACACTTCATCACTTGTGGTCAAACTCGAAAATATTAGCTTTCGTTGGAAGCCTGAATTACCACCAACACTAGAGATCCCTTCTCTGCACATCCAAGCTCAAGAGCACCTTTTCATAAAAGGGCCAAGTGGTTGTGGCAAGTCTACATTGCTAGGGCTGCTGACTGGAATCAACCAAGCCGAGCAAGGTGAAGTCTCTATTTTAGGTCAAGATCTGACTCAGCTTACACCTCGTCAAAGAGACAAATTCAGAGCCGACCATATAGGTTATATCTTCCAGCAATTTAATCTGCTTCCTTACCTATCAGTAATCGATAACGTGACGCTTCCTTGCCAGTTCTCAACTATTCGCAAACAACAAGTCACAGAAAGTAAGAACAGCCTACAAGCCACTGCTCAAGATTTATTACTACGACTAAAGCTGCCTCAAGCCCTAATGGATAAACCTGTTACTGAGCTGAGTATTGGCCAACAACAACGTGTCGCCGCAGCCCGTGCCCTAATTGGCCAACCTAAAATCATCATTGCAGATGAACCAACATCCGCATTGGATCATGACAACCGAGAAGCCTTTATCGAACTGTTGCTAGAACAAGCTAACCAAGCTGGTTCTACTCTTATCTTTGTGAGTCACGATCCAACACTCGAAAAATTGTTCACTCGAACCATAGATTTAAAAACCGTTAACCAAGCTAAGGTTGTCGTATGAAAGTAATTACTCACTTAGCCTTAAAAAGCGTACTCAATCGTAAAGCCACAGCTATTCTGACCATTCTTACCGTGGCAGTGTCTGTCATTCTATTGCTCGGCGTAGAGCGCGTGAGAACCGAGGCCAAGAGCAGCTTTGCCAATACTATTTCAGGTACTGACTTGATCGTCGGTGGCCGTTCTGGCCAGGTAAACCTTCTGCTTTATTCTGTATTTCGAATTGGCAATGCGACCAACAATATCGACTGGAAAAGCTATCAAGAATTTAGCCAACACAAAGCCGTAAAGTGGGCGATCCCTATTTCATTGGGTGATTCTCATAAAGGCTTCCGTGTGATGGGTACTAACCATAGCTACTTTGAAAACTACCGCTATGGAAGTAAGCAACCCCTTACTTTCCAGCAAGGTAAAGAGTTTAATGAACTATTTGATGTGGTGATTGGTGCCGATGTCGCGAAAAAGTTAGATTACAAGATTGGCGATCAAATCATTCTTGCACACGGTATCAGTGATGTGGCGTTCAGCCGACACGATAACCTACCCTTCAAGATTGTCGGAATACTCGCACCAACAGGAACGCCAGTAGACAAAACCGTGCATGTATCGTTAGAAGCGATCGAAGCAATTCACGTTGGTTGGGAGTCGGGTGCCAACCTAGGGCATACCCCAGATGCCGAAACCTTGAAAACCTACGATTTCCAGCCTCAGCAAATCACCGCGATGATGCTTGGTTTGAACTCAAAGATTCAAACCTTCGCACTGCAAAGAGAAATCAATAACTACCGTCAAGAACCGTTAAGCGCAATTATGCCGGGCATTGCTCTGCATGAATTATGGGGCATGATGGCCGTAGCAGAGCAAGCATTGCTGATTGTTTCAGGGTTTGTAGTGGTTGCCGGTTTACTAGGAATGCTGAGTAGCCTACTAACGAGCTTGCAAGAAAGACGTCGCGAGATGGCTATCCTGCGTGCAATGGGCGCAAGGCCTCGCCATGTATTTGGTTTGCTGATTAGTGAAGCCAGTGCTCTGACCTTCTTAGGCATCACATTAGGCGTTGCAGTGTTGTTTGCTCTGATCGCAGTAGTTGCTCCTATTGTGCAACAAAGTTATGGTATCAACATATCGATATCCGCAATCACACCACACGAGTGGAAATTGCTTATGCTGGTGCAAATTGCCGGAATAATTATCGGCTTCATTCCCGCTTTCAGGGCTTACCGCCAGTCATTGTCTGATGGCATGACGATTCGAATCTAAAATAGGAACCTACGATGCAACGCAAATTCCTACTGATACTTGGGCTAATGATGTTCCCATTTATCAGTACAGCTCACGCTGAAACACCTCAGAATGAGGAATCGGTATTAACACTCGAATGGATTGATTTGATTCCAGAATCAGAGCGCGCTCAACTAGATTCGTTTGGCATGCCGATGGTTGACCATAACAGTATGGAAAAGCCTCAACAGTCGACACTTGGCGCTGTTCGCCCCGAGCTAAATGGCAGTAAGGTTAAGATCCCAGGCTTTGTGATCCCATTGGAAGGCGATGAGAATATGATCACTGAGTTTCTGTTAGTGCCGTACTTTGGTGCATGTATCCATGTTCCACCACCGCCACCGAACCAAATTATTTACGTTAAGTTCCCTAAGGGCGCGCCAATCCAGCAACTATGGGATGTGATCTATTTGGTAGGTACGCTGAAAACAGAATCTATCAGTCACGATCTAGCGCAAACGGGCTATCTGATTGAAGGTACTGCAATTGAAGAATACGACGACATGTAGTCGTTTGGAGGGTGGCTCAGCGATGAGCCGCCGTCACTGAATAAACCAAGTTATTCAATAACAGTTTAATAACGATATTGTTCCTCTAAATTACGCAATGTAATTAGATAAATAAGCTAGCACACCCACATAAGTCGCGAGTAATAAACCTATACCAAGCTGCTTTTTCAGCTTGTTATCATTGACTTGATTCATAACTCCTCCTTGATAATTACAACAAATTTAACATTTTATTATCATTATCAAAAGTAAAATTTTGTTGAAGTCTTCAACTCTGCACGCAAAATCTAGCCACCAATCAGATAAAGAGTTACATTTTAGACAGTTATACCAATCACAGTAAGTCAGTGATCAGCAATAGCGTAGGGAAAAGCCTTGAGAGCAATGACTACGATTGGTATTGATTCGTCTCCTAACGGTACTCTTATGTCAGAAACCAAACAGCCAGTGATCATTGAGCATGCTAGCGACACACAGCACAAGCATGAGAAAAAGCCTCATATTGCCGACAGTGCCAGTCGAATGCTGCACATTGCCCAAAGCTTCGGTTTAGATTCCTTAATTAGTCATAGCGAAAAAACGAACGATAAAGCCGCTAGCACTCTGATTGAGCGAGCGTTATTGCGAGAGAAGAAACGTAAGGAGCTGCGCCAGAAGAACCTAGAGCAGATCCTGAAACTGGCCCACTCTTCATGTAAAGATGAAGCGGCTGGAGATCCAGATCAGGACTGGCTGTACCGCTTTTTCGATATGGCACAAGAGATCCACAACACATCAATGCAAAGGCTGTGGGCTCAGGTGCTGAAACGAGAAGTCACCAACCCAGGCTCTACGTCGATGAAGGCGCTACAAATCCTAAAAGATATGACACCAAAGGAAGCACTGACCTTGCAAAGAGCTGCTTCACTGGGTTGTAGCTTTGGTAGTGACAACAGTAAAAAGCTGTTGCTTGGTTTTAAGTCTCACGCAGGGCTGTTCAGTTTTGGTAAAAGAGACACCACCAACACCATTAACCTTGGGGGGCATAACCTGCCCTACTCTAGTCTTCTCCACTTGATTGAACTTGGCATTATTCTAGGCACGGAGCTAGAGTCTGGAGAGATCGACTTCGACCCAGCATTACATCTAACGTATCAAGGTAAGAGCATGTCACTGGCGCCGTTATCAAAAGGCGTGAAGTTGGTGTACTACCGATTCAGCCCTACTGGCAACGAACTATGTACCTTGCTTGGCAATAAACCCAACATGCCTTATTACGACCAACTGATTGCGCTATTGAGCCAAAAATTCACGGTGCAGACAGAAGTGAAAAGCAGTGTGAACTACACCGTCTAGATAATAGACGGTGTAAAAACTGAAAAATATTGAGAAGAAAAAAGAGAATCTAGAGGATAGGTTTCTTGTCTCGGTAGAGTAAGGCTGCACTGCTTTTGGCGAACAAGCAGACATGCTGATGGGCAGCCTTAGTCATACCAGCGGTCTCAATTGGCTAAAATGTTACGCTTCTCTAACGCATCAATGCACAACTCTACCAATTCATCGATCGTCTTCTCTCCTGCAGGTAGATCAATCTCAGGGTTCTGTGGCGCTTCGTAAGTCGAACTAATCCCCGTGAAATTAGGAATTTCTCCCGCACGTGCTTTCTTATATAAGCCTTTAGGGTCACGCTGTTCGCACACCTCTAATGGTGTATTCACAAACACTTCAAGAAACTCCCCTTCAGGCAATAAGTCGCGTACCAGCTGCCTTTCAGCTTGGTGAGGAGAAATAAACGCAGACAGTACAATCAAACCAGCATCAGCCATCAATTTAGCTAACTCACCGATACGACGAATATTCTCTCGACGGTCTTGCTCAGAAAAGCCAAGATCACTACACAAACCATGACGAACATTATCACCGTCCAGTAAATAGGTATGGTAACCAAGTTGCGCTAAGCGATTCTCAAGTGCTCCAGCTACTGTCGATTTACCAGAACCAGATAATCCAGTAAACCAAAGCACAGCAGGCTTTTGTGATTTCAGATCCGCGCGGAATCCTTTATCAATCGAGTGTTGATGCCACACAACATTCTCATCTTTGTGTTTGAGTACTGCGGTCATAAATAGTCCTTTAAATAAACAGCATTAAAATGGAAAAAAGTAAGGAATTAGGGTCAGTACCAAGCCCGAGTAAACAATCGAGATTGGGATACCGATGCGCAGATAATCTGTGAGGTGATAATTACCTACGCTATAAACAAGTAAGTTAGTTTGGTAGCCGTATGGCGAAATGAAACTGGCACTCGCACCAAACAATACCGCCATGATGAATGGCATTGGGTCAACGCCATAGCCTACCGCCATGCTGTAGCCGATTGGGAAAGAGAGTGCCGCTGCGGCGTTATTGGTGACTAACTCAGTCAGAATCAGAGTCATCAGATAAGTCGCGACCAAGGCACCAAATACGCCCCAGCCATTAAAGGCCTCCATAAACATCTGCCCCATACGTTCAGATAAGCCAGATGAAATCATCAGTTGAGCAATAGAGAGTGCAGACCCAACAATCACAACAATATCAACAGGAAAGCGGCGGCGAAGCTCACTCAGCTGCACGATACCAAATGCTACCAGCAACAATAAGAACCCAGCTAAGCCTTTAATTATCGGCACCATATCAAGCAGCGCTAAGCCAATCACACTGGTGAAACCGAGTAGCACGAGTGCCGATTTATCTGCATCAAGCTTGGCACTCGAATCCAAATCATTCATCAACACAAACTCTTTGTTGTGTTGCTGGCGCTGCTCTTCAAAACGTTTGCCAGGCACCAGAATTAAGGTATCACCTGCCGTCAGCGTGATGTTACCCAAACCACCTTCAAGACGTTCATGGCCACGACGAATCGCCACGACCACCGCATCAAACCGGTCTCTAAACTGGCTGGTTTTCAATGTTTTATTACAGAAGCTTGCCGACGAGCTCACCACTACTTCAACAAAGCTCTGTCCGTTGAGGTGGTGCTGACCAAATAGGGTTAAACCTTGGATTTCTTGTAGTGTTGCCACGCTCTCTACATCACCACAAAACAGCAATCGGTCACGAGCCTGCAATACAAAATCAGGGTCAATCGAGGCGGTGGTTTTACCGTCACGAATCACTTCCGCTAAGAAAAGTTTTCGCAATGCTCTTAAGTTGTTTTCACTAACACTACGACCAACCAACGGAGAGCCTGGCTCAACTCTGGCTTCTAAGAAATAAGGTAGATCATCTTGCGATCCATCATCGTAGCTAGGTAAGAAGTAACTCAGAGGAATAAGGATCAACACGCCACCAGCCAAGACCGCTAAACCGATCAAAGTTGGTGTAAAAAAGTTTAGGCTCGGCAATCCTGCATCTTCAACAAAGCTATTGATGATCAAGTTGGTTGAGGTGCCGATCAATGTCAGTGTTCCCCCCAAAATAGCGGCGTATGACAAAGGAATAAGTAACTTAGAAGGCGCGTGCTGCTGATTACGTTTGATCGCACCGATCAAAGAGACCACTACAGCCGTGTTATTGGTAAAGGAAGAAAGCAGCGCTGTAGAGATACCCAACTTTGCCACCACTGTGCCTAGCCTACCTTCAGAGATATTACGGCTAACCCAGCTGATCAAGCGAGTTTTCTCCAACGCACTCGATGCGAGGATCAAAAGAATTAACGTCAGTAACGAAGAGTTAGTGAAGTTATTGGCTAAGCTCGAAAGGTCGATCATCCCGCCCATAAAAGCTATAAACGCCGCGCCAGCAAAGATAAAGCTTGGCTTAATACGGGTAACGAGCAGGCAAGTAATGATGCCGAGCAAAATCGCTAATACAAATCCTTGTTGCCACATATACCCGTCCTTTATGGCGGAAACAATCAGTTTCCGCCTGATTCAATAAGCTGTTACTCAGTCGTTTATGACTTCAGTAGTTGGCTTAAATCTTTGGCATCCCAATGCGGGAAGTGCTTGCGAACCAATGCATTAAACTCAAGTTCAAATGCAGAGAAGTTACCGACTTGCTGTTCAACAGAGTCCAAACGGTCTCGAATCAAACCCGCACCAACCGTCACGTTAGTTAGACGGTCGATCACGATGAAGCCACCGGTATCGGCACTTTCACGGTATTTATCCAGTGCGACAGTCTCGTTCAATGACCACTCACACAAGCCAATACCATTCAGTGGCAACTCATCGACTTCGTGAGTCGAGAGGTTGTTGATGTCGTATTGGTGACGAACCGTTTCAACCTGACCAACAGTCTTCTTACCAGCGATCTTGATATCGTAAGCTTTGCCCGGTTGCAGTGGTTGCTCTGTCATCCACACGATGTCTGCCAATACGTGGTTAGTTGATTCAATCTGAGCGTTTTCCAACACAATCAAATCACCACGACTGATATCAATTTCATCTTCAAGGGTCAGCGTTACCGCCAAGCCCGCCTGGGCAGATTCCAAATCACCATCAAAGGTTACGATACGTGCAACCTTAGAAGTTTTGCCTGATGGCAGCGCCTTGATTTCATCACCAACGCTGACACGGCCAGAGGCTACTGTGCCTGCAAAACCTCGGAAATCTAAGTTCGGGCGATTCACATACTGCACAGGGAAACGGAACTCACCCGCAGAACGTTTTTGGTCAATATCAACGTTCTCTAACACTTCCAATAGAGATGGGCCTTCAAACCATGCTAACTCTTTACTTGGTGCAGCAACGTTGATGCCTTCAAGCGCCGAAACCGGCAAGATCTGAATGTTAGTTTCGCCTTCTAGGTTTTCAGCAAACTCTAGGTATTCATCGCGAATCTCTTCAAAACGATCTTGTGAATAATCCACGAGATCCATCTTGTTGACTGCAACGATGAAATGCTTCAAACCAAGCAAGTTAGAAATAAACGAGTGACGACGCGTTTGATCCAGAACGCCCTTACGAGCATCAATCAAGATCACCGCCAGATCACACGTTGAAGCGCCTGTAGCCATGTTACGCGTGTACTGCTCATGCCCTGGGGTATCAGCAATAATGAATTTACGTTTTTGCGTCGAGAAGTAGCGGTAAGCAACATCGATTGTGATGCCTTGCTCACGCTCAGCCTGCAAGCCATCAACAAGCAGTGCTAAATCAGGCTTCTCACCTGTGGTACCTACTCGTTGGCTATCCGAGTGAACCGCGGCTAGCTGATCTTCATAAATCTGCTTTGTATCATGGAGTAAGCGACCGATTAACGTACTTTTACCGTCGTCTACCGAGCCACAAGTTAAGAATCTAAGCATAGATTTATGCTGATGCTGACTCAGATAACCTTCAATCCCTAGTTCAGCCAATTCGGCTTCTACTGCACTATTCATTTTTCTTTCCTTAGATTCTTAGAAATAACCTTGGCGCTTTTTCAGCTCCATTGAGCCCGACTGATCATGGTCAATCGCTCGACCTTGACGCTCACTGGACGTCGCCACCAGCATCTCTTCAATAATGCCTGTTAGCGTATTCGCCTCAGATTCAACTGCTCCGGTTAGTGGATAACAGCCTAAAGTACGAAAACGAACGCTTTTCTCTTCAATCACTTCACCTTCTTGCAGCTCCATACGGTCATCATCAACCATGATCAGCATGCCATCACGCTCAACCACCGGGCGTTTATCTGAAAGGTAAAGTGGAACAATATCGATGCTCTCTAGATAGATGTATTGCCAAATATCCAGCTCAGTCCAGTTTGATAGAGGGAATACACGGATGCTTTCGCCCTTGTTAACCTGACCGTTATAAGTGTGCCAAAGCTCTGGACGCTGGTTCTTTGGATCCCACGTGTGGTTCTTATCGCGGAAAGAGTAAACACGCTCTTTCGCTCGAGATTTCTCTTCATCACGACGAGCACCACCAAAAGCAGCATCGAACCCATACTTGTTTAACGCCTGCTTAAGGCCCTGAGTTTTCATGATGTCGGTATGCTTAGAAGAGCCGTGCACAAATGGGCTACACCCCATTGCTAGGCCTTCAGGGTTCTTATGTACCAAAAGGTCAAAACCGTACTTTTTGGCTGTGCGGTCACGGAACTCAATCATCTCGCGGAATTTCCAATCCGTATCAACGTGTAACAGCGGGAATGGAATCTTACCTGGGTAAAACGCTTTGCGAGCTAAATGAAGCATCACAGAAGAATCTTTACCGATGGAGTACATCATTACTGGGTTATCAAACTCAGCCGCCACTTCACGGATAATATGAATACTTTCCGCTTCTAGCTGTTTTAGGTGGGTTAAACGTTCTTGGTCCATTTCAGTGCTTCCTTTAAGGCTCGCGTTACGAGCAATTCATTACTTGGTCTCACCAAGCAAGGGATTTAGCTCATCCACTTAGTGAATGGGAGTATTGGCACTAGAAGAAAACAGAAGCTTCGATTGAGCTGTCCTTGCTATTCATCTGCCTGATACGTCCTTGATATAGGCATTATGACGAGCCGCTCATATTACTGGAAATTCTAAAATTTCATTTTTTATTCGAAAAGCTGATAAGGCGTGTAATAAATAGATAACCAGGTGAAATGAATGGACTAATCTTATCGATATCATTTGTGCATGGATTGAGCAGCTTTGGGAGGCATCTTGCAGAACACCATAAAGTAATCGATCTAAGTCACGAATTAACATTCGTTGTAATCATTGTTTCATTCCATTTTGTTACATTACGCAACGAATTTTCTTCTATCCACTTTGGAGCTACAAAATGAAAGTTGCAATGAAACCTTTATCATTGGCTGTACTTGCAGGTCTTGGTCTGACACTCGCAGGCTGCACAACAACACCAGATACCGATGAAGTGATTAAACTACGTGTCGTAGAGACAACTGACATCCATACTAACCTAATGGATTACGACTACTACAAAGACAAGCCATCACAAAAAATTGGCTTAGCACGTACTGCAACTCTAGTAAAAGAAGCTCAAAACGAAGTAACAAACAGCGTATTAGTTGATAACGGTGACCTACTGCAAGGTAGCCCAATGGGTGACTACATGGCAGACAAAGGCATCGTTGCCGGTGAAGTCCACCCTGCTTACAAAGCAATGAACCAGTTAAGCTATGATGCAGCGAACATCGGTAACCACGAGTTCAACTACGGCCTAGAGTTCCTAGAAGAATCTATCAACGACGCTGATTTCCCATACATCAGTGCTAACGTTTACGATGCTGAAACAAAAGAGCACTACTTCACGCCTTACATCATCAAGACACACTCGTTCGCAGATACAGCTGGCGTAGAGCACGAGATCAAAGTGGGTTACATCGGCTTTGTTCCACCACAAATCATGACGTGGGATAAAAAGAACCTTGAAGGTAAAGTGATCGCTCGCGACATCGTTGAGACAGCGAACGAGCTAGTACCTCAAATGAAGGCTGAAGGTGCAGACGTTATCGTTGCGATCCCTCACTCTGGCGTATCTCAAGACCCATACAAAGCAGGCGAAGAGAACTCGACGCTTTACCTATCTGAAGTAGAAGGTATTGATGCGATTGCATTCGGTCACTCTCACGCCGTATTCCCAGGTAAAGGCTTCGACAACATCCAAGGCGTTGACAACGAAAACGGCACCATGAACGGTGTTGCGGCAGTAATGCCAGGTCGTTGGGGTAGCCACGTAGGTGTTATGGACCTAACACTGGCGCAAAAAGACGGTAAGTGGGAAGTAGTAAAAGGCCAATCTGAAGCTCGCCCTATCTACGACAAGATCGAGAAGAAATCACTGGCTGCAGCGGATGAAGGCATCGTAACTGCACTAGAAAAAGACCACCAAGGTACTCGTGATTTTGTAAACCAACCAATTGGTAAAGCAGATGACGTGATGTACAGCTTCCTGTCTCTAGTACAAGACGATCCAACCGTACAGATCGTTAACCTTGCACAAAAAGATTACGTTGAGCAATTCATCCAAGGCGACCCTGATCTAGACGGTACACCAGTACTTTCTGCAGCGGCACCATTCAAAGCAGGCGGTCGTAAGAATGACCCAGCAAACTTCACTGAAGTGGAATCTGGTCAACTGACTTTCCGTAACGCTGCTGACTTGTACCTTTACCCGAACACGCTAGTTGCGATGAAAGTAACGGGTCACGAAGTAAAAGAGTGGCTTGAGTGTTCTGCTGGCCAATTCAACCAAATCGATGTGAACTCAACAGCACCACAACAGCTGATTGAGTGGGATAACTTCCGTACTTACAACTTCGATGTTATCGACGGTGTGAATTACCAAATCGACGTAACTCAGCCTGCGAAATACGATGCAAACTGTAAAGTGGTTAACCCTGATTCTCAGCGTATTGTTGGCCTAACTTACCAAGGTAAGCCAATCGACATGAAGCAAGACTTCCTGATCGCAACCAACAACTACCGAGCTTACAGCGCTAAATTCCCAGGCACGGGTGAAGACTTCATCGCATTTGATGCACCAGATGAGAACCGTACTGTACTGGCGAACTACATCTCTCGCGTAAGCAAAGAGCACGGCCAAGTGAGCCCAACAGCTGATAACAACTGGTCATTCGCACCAATCAAAACGGATAAAAAGCTAGATATCCGCTTTGAAACGTCGCCAAGTGAGAAAGCGGCACAGTTCATCAAAGAGAAGGGTCAATACCCAATGAAACGTGTTGCCACTGACGATGTTGGTTTCGGCGTTTACCAAATTGATCTAACTAAATAGATTACTCTAGTAATCAATAGTTAACCTTCTAAAAGGCTGAGTTTAACGACTCAGCCTTTTTCTTTTCTTATCTAAATTCTCAGTGTAAAGCCTTAACTTGCGAAGCTTAAACTCCTGCTCATTCTTCGCCTAATATCGCACACCTCAAATCACCTATTAAATCCAATCAACGTAAAAAAGCAGCAATTCGCTGTAAGTTTTTCTCAGCTCCTCCTGTCTATTTAATTTACTACACTCAATGAATGGTCGATAAGCCATTCATCTATAGGATAGATAAGGACATTTGATGGGCACCGTCGAGAGCATTCAAGCATGGTTAAATTCAGGGGAGGAGTCGTTGCTATGGCTTATGCTTGGCATTATCGCGCTTTCTTACCTGCTTGAAGATCTGGCGATTGTTACGGCGGCTGGTTTAGCGACTCAAGCACTCATCCCACCGCAATATGCGTTACTTGCAATTTTCATTGGCATTGCCACCGGGGATCTTGGTCTTTATTACCTTGGTAAATCAGGGCGTTATTTTAGAAGCGTTCGTTATAAGGCACTCACCAATCGATACTTTCGTGCACTTCGCACCAAATTACGTCAAAACGCATTCAGCAGTCTTTTTGTTATCCGCTTTATTCCTGGGCTACGCACGGTTGGTTTTACCTTAAGTGGTTTTTTCGCCATCCCTCTCCCTACTTTCTTGTTTGCCGTGATCGGCGCCACCGCGTTATGGACTGGCATTGTCTTCTCTGCCATCTACTATTTAGGGACATCAGCGTGGCTGCAAGCCTCTGAATATCAATGGATCGTCATCCCGTGTGCCATCTCTTTGTTGTTTGTCGGTAATCGATTAATGAATAAAACCTACTCTAGAGGACTATCATGAGTTCACCGCAAGATATTCACATCATTCCAGCACATCAAATTAATGCAGGTATGCCTCTGCTTGAAGAAGATACTGTGCGTAGTGTCTCTCCTTATGAGTTTCTTCCAACTTGGTTTTTCTACACGCCAGTGGTCATTCAAAGCCTGATGCAAGGGTTACGGCATTTTGATTGGGCGCTGCCGCTGATCGCTAATCCGAGCATCAAACTCAGTGGCATGGTCGGTGAGTCAAAACACGAGATACTGAGCCTTGCCGGATCGTCAAGCCAGCACTGGATCTCGCCGTTTATCACCCTCACCAAAACCGATCTCAGCAGTAAGAAACAAGCAGAAGATGCGCGCAGTGCACTCATCCAATCGGATCTTGATTTCCCTATTGTGGCGAAACCGGATCTTGGTTGCCGAGGTGTGGGCGTCAAGCTGATCAATAACCAAGATCAACTTGAGCAATATATTGAATCCTTCCCAAATCATGCTCGCTTTTTGCTGCAAGAAAAGGCGCCTTATCAAGCTGAGGCTGGTGTTTTTTATGTTCGTTACCCGAATAGCAAACAAGGCGAGATCATTTCGATCACTCTCAAATATTCGCCAATGGTGACTGGCGATGGCACTTCGACACTCAAGCAATTAATAGCAGATAACCCGCGAGCTGGGCAGCTCAGTCACCTGTATCTACCAAGGCATGAAGATAAGTTGGATCAAGTACTCGCAGAGGGCGAAGAGTTCCAACTTGCGTTTGCAGGTAGCCATAGCCGTGGCTGTATCTTCCGAGATGGTAATCAATACATCACTCAGGCTCTAACCGAACGTTTAGATGAAATATTTGACGACTTCGATGGCTTCCACTTTGGTCGACTCGACGTCAAGTTTAAGGACATGCACAGCCTAATGAGAGGTGAGGATTTCACTATCCTTGAAGTCAATGGTGCAAGCAGCGAGGCTGGACACATATGGGATCGCAACACCCCACTGCGAGAGATATTTTCTACTCTACTTCGACAATACCGCATTCTTTTTGACATCGGCGCTCAACAGAAACAGCGAGGCCACCAGCCTCCATCTTTTAAGAGCCTATTTAACGCGTGGCAAGAAGAGCGACGCCTTGTTCAACAATATCCGACCACCGACTAACTTTATACGAGGAACATGCATGAACCCGATAGCCCAGCCGAGCGCCTTTGCCGCTGTATCTCCGAGTATCAAGGGAGCGGTAGAGATACTGAATCAAGGCCTAGAGTTTCTGACAGCGATTTCTGATAGCGATTATCTAACGAGTGCTAAGCCACATGTCACTAGCTCTATTGGTGAGCATACTCGCCATACGCTGGATCTTTTTCACGCTTTGATTTTGAAAGAGGATGCGACCATTGATTACAACACTCGTCGTCGTGGTCACCCAGTCGAATACGATAGGTCGATGGCAATCAAAGAGATCCACTACGTGATCAATTGGCTAGAGCGATTAGACCATCATGATCTAGAAGCACCTATCACGATCCAAACTGAGGTTTCGATGGATACTCAAATGTTCGCTAGCCTACCTTCAACACTAGAAAGAGAAGTGACTTTTGCAGCGCTGCACGCCAATCATCACTACGCGATGATCAAAGTGATCACCACCTTCCTTGATGTTGAAAGCTGTAACACCTTTGGTTATGCCCCAACCACCAGTAGCTATCTGAGGGAGCAATAATCATGTGTTCAGTATCTTGGCTACTTGAAGAAAATGGCTATCAGGTCTTTTTTAATCGTGATGAACAAAAGACCCGAGCATTAGCCATGCCACCTAAGCAATATCGAGTCAACGGTGTCGATATCATCATGCCACTTGACCCAACGGGCGGTGGTAGCTGGATAAGCATCAACGAGTTCGGGCTTTCGCTATGCTTACTCAATAACTATCAAGGCATTGTTCCAGTCGGTCCTTTGGTCAGCCGTGGTTTATTACTGAAAAACCTATCCTCGAGTCGTAATCTCAGTCAGCTTTCCGAGGCTTTTCATAGGCTCAACCTAAACTCGTTTGCCCCATTTACCTTACTGGCTTTTGCTCCGAATTTAACGCAGCGCAACGGTGTGGTAATTGCCTACATGTGGGATGGTATTCAACAGAAAATAGTGGAAACCGACTCACCACTGTTCTCATCCGGTGTTGATTTAGAACGAGCACAAGCCTATCGACAAGCCCAATACGATCAACTCATCGCAACAGGTAAGAACCAACAGAATTTACTCAAGTTTCACTCTCACCATTACAGTGAACAGCCTCATTTAGCAACCTGTATGCATCGTGAAGACGCACACACAGTCAGCTTTACCCATTTACGTAATTTGCGCGGTCAAGCCTCGATGTTTTATGCATCCGGCTCACCTTGCGAACCAATCAAGCCGTGCCAGATAAATCAGCAGCGCTTTACCTTCGATTTATCACCCGCAATCAATCTATAGATGGAGTCCATCATGAGAAAACTAATCACCATGGTCATGCTACTTGTTAGCCCTTACGTATTTGCCGCCGATGAAATCTATACCGGCTTCTTTAGCAGCAAAGCACTCGATGGCTACGATACCGTAGCTTACTTCACCTCAGGCAAGCCTGTTGAAGGCAGTAAACAATTCAGCACTGAATACAAAGGCGCGGATTGGTATTTCTCTTCTGAAAAGAATCTGACTTTATTTGTTAATAATCCTGAAAAATATGCCCCTCAATATGGTGGTTATTGCGCATGGGCTGTATCTGCCAAAAACGATTTTGCTCCAGGCGATCCACAGTATTGGACCATAGTGGATGACAAACTTTACCTGAACTACGACCAAGAGATTCAGGAGACCTGGGAGAAAGACCGTGCACAGCATATTCAACAAGCCGATAAAGCTTGGCCGCAGCTGATTAAGTAAGGGAATAACCATGACATTCACTCCAGCTAAACATCTCCCGGCAGCATTTATCGCTTTTGTGTTTATTCAGTCACTGTTCTTTAAGTTCACCGGCTCATACGAGACAGAGCATATCTTTGGCACGCTAGCGACATGGTCAGGCTTAAGCTGGTTTGGCTCGTTTGGCGGCTACTTGATTGGATTCGCTGAATTGATTGCGGCCATTTTGTTGTTCACTCGTTGGCATGGCCTCGGCGCCATTATGAGTATGGGGATCATGACTGGCGCAATTTTCTTCCACCTGTTTACGCCACTCGGTATTCAAATGCCAGAGTTCAATGCCGCGGGTGACATTGTCGGTTACGACGGCGGATTATTGTTTGGTATGGCATGCCTAGTCTGGTTATGCGGTGCATTTTTAAGTGTGAAAGATTTCAAGAATCAAGACGGTTTCCTAAACAACTTTAGTCAATAAGGTAGCTTCATTATGATTGATAGTCCTTTTCGTTTACCACGTTACACGCCTTTTGGTTTAGGTGAGTCTGTTGTCGAGTGGGCAACTGGGCTATCTAAGCTAGACCGACTCTACCAAGATCGTAAAAACGAGTTATCTAGCTTCGAATTCATGAATTACACCCTATCGGCGCTCAATATCGACTACTCGGTTGCATCGGGAAGCACGGAAAACATCCCTGAAGAAGGCCCTGTCGTGATTGTGGCGAACCACCCACTTGGCGCCATTGAAGGTGTGATCCTTGCTGATCTTGTAGGATCGGTAAGAAAGGATGTGAAGGTATTAGCGAATGAGTTACTCAAGCGACTGCCTGAACTGGATGATCTTTTTATCGGAGTCGATGTCTTTAATAGTAAAGAGTCGAAACGCACCAATGCCAAAGCCATTCGTGATGCCAATCGCCACCTAGCCGATGGCGGGCTGTTGATCGTGTTCCCTGCGGGCGAAGTATCGAGTTATCGTAAAGGGGCAAAAACACTGACGGATATCGAATGGAGCAAATCGGTCGCGAAATTCGTTAAACGCCATCAAGCCACTACCGTTCCTATCTTTATCAATGGTAAAAACAGTGAGCTTTTCTATCAAGCGGGTCGTGTGCATCCACTATTGAGAACCGCTCTACTTGGGCGTGAACTCCTCAATAAACAGGCAACAACTATCTCTATCTCGATTGGCTCATCGATTCCGTATTCAGAGATAAAATCGTTTGAAAAAGAAATGGATATCGTCAACTACCTACGACTTAATACCTACCTAATGAGTCAACAAGATAGTCCAAATACGCCAATCCACGCGCCCTCTTTCGATACTCAAGTGATAGCGCCAATATCACCAGAAGTATTGGCAATAGAGATAAGCTCACTCCCTGAAGAGATGAAACTGCTCGAGCAAGGTGACTTCGAGGTCTACTGTACTCCAAGCCAATCTATTCCCAACTTAATGCGTGAGATTGGTCGAGTCAGAGAAGAGAGTTTCCGTGAAGTTGGAGAAGGCAGTGGGCTTGCCTGTGACTTGGATGAGTATGACCTTTACTACCATCAATTGTTTGTGTGGAACAAAGCTAAGGCAGAATTGGTCGGTGCTTATCGACTCGGTATGGTCGACAAGTTAATCGCAGAGCACGGGTTGGACCAACTCTATTCTCGAAGTCTGTTTAACTATAACCAGGAGTTCATCGATACGTTAGACAACAGCATTGAGCTTGGTCGCTCTGTAGTGAGTAAACCTTACCAAAAGAGCCTTAATTCACTGTTACTGCTATGGAAGGGCATTGCGACCTTTGTGTCTCGACATCCTCAATACACTCATCTATTTGGCCCGGTCAGTATCAGCAATGATTACAGCCACAATGCGCGCTTGTTGATCGCGACTACCTTATCGATTCACCACTATGATGAGGAAAAGGCAAGTCTGGTTTCCCCTTCTTCACCGCTCAATACCAGTAGTCATGTGTTCTGGCAGAATCATCTATTATCGTCACTGGCGAGTGTGCCTCTGCTCTCTAAAGTGTTAGCACGCATGGAGCAAGGAAAAGGCCTACCAGTATTATTGCGCCAATACCTTGGAATGAATGGCAAGCTGGTGTGTTTTAACGTCGACCCATCGTTTAATGATGCGCTAGATGGTTTGATTGTGGTGAACCTTAAGAAGGTACCATTGAAAACCTTAGGTAAGTACATGGGTCGAGAGCTTGCTCAAGACTACCTAGAGCAACACGCTCGACGCTGATTTCGCCCCCTCTGTACCTACACTCAAATAAGTGCGATGATTTCAGCACTTATTTGGGTTAGGTTATTTTCATGCACACCTCTTTTATCGAACAACTGCAAAGCTTCGACTTCTCAGAAAGTCAGATTGAATCGCTCGTCGCTGTCGCCAAGCCTCTTGAGCTACCAACCAGACACATCCTTATTAACCAAGGAGAGATGGCGGGCTCAATTTACTTCGTGCTTGAAGGCTTATGCCACGCTTGTTACCTCACTGATGAGGGCAAGCAATACAGCAAAGAGTTCTACTGGGAGCAAGACTGGATCATCGGCTTTGAAAGCCTAATAAAAAACCAAGCGTCCCCTTACCTGCTTGAAACCCTCACACCTATCACGCTATTAGAACTGCCAATGAAGGCCGTGATCGAGTGGCGTGCCTCTAATAATCCTTTGTATTTAAAGTTGTTAGAAACCCAGCTGATGCACAAGGAAAATAAAGAGCGTTTCATGTTGCTCTATACCCCAGAGCAACGTTATCAGCTTTTCTGCGAGCACTACCCAGACCTAGAACAACGCCTCAACGACAATCAAATCGCCGCCTACTTAGGAATAACCGCGATAAGCTTGAGTAGAATTAAAGGTCGAATTAACAATAGTTAATGCCAACGGTCAGTGTGCATAGTACATTCAAAGCATCGATAATCTCTGGATGTAAACATGATCACTTGGCACTCTATTCCCTTTTCTAAACTTTCAACACAACAGCTCTATCAACTGCTGCAACTACGAGTCGATGTATTTGTGGTTGAGCAAACTTGCCCTTATCCAGAGCTCGATGGCAAAGATAACCTTGAAGGTGTTCAGCACCTAATGGGCTATGCGGACGGAGAACTCATCGCTTGTGCTCGTTTATTACCACCTGGCACGACTTATGACAATGCCAGTATTGGCCGAGTTGCCACCAAACTATCAGCAAGAGGCAACGGTTTAGGGCATAAATTACTGGTAGAAGCATTAACTCGCTGTGAGGCATTATGGCCGAACACGACCATCGATATTGGTGCACAAGAACACCTAGAAAGCTTCTACGCAAGCCATGGATTCAAGACGATCTCTGAAATGTATTTGGAAGATGATATTCCGCACGTAGACATGAGATTAGAGAAGTAATGTCGAATATCACTGTCGGTATCCTATTGTTGATTGCGGGCAACCTGTTTGCCTCGCTCTCTGACGTAGCTGTGAAGTTATTGAACGGCGAAGTCCCACCTCTTCAGTATATTTTTTTCCGTCAGTTGATATCTCTGTTACTCATTACTCCTTTGTGGCTACGACAAAGCAAGGAGCAACGCTGCTTACAACAAGCCAAGGTCACCTTAATTCGTGGACAACTGATCTTAATCGGCAGTGGATGTATGGTGGTCGCGATCACCCATATGTCCTTAGCGACAGCTAACGCGGTATTTTACGTAGCCCCATTGTTGATGCTGCCTCTGTCAGTACTTCTACTCAAAGAGCAGCCTGCGCTTGGCAAAGTCATCGCCACCACTGTCGGCTTTGTTGGCGCACTAATCGTTTTACGGCCATCGCAATTTCACTGGGCAGCACTGTTTGCATTGGGGACTGCACTAACGCTTGCCCTGTTCAATGTATTGGTACGAAAGCTCCCTAGCGAACAATCTGTGGTGACCACGTTGTGGTGGACAACCCTCTTCTCTATCCCAGCCTCGTTAATACTATGCTTATTGTATTGGCAACCGGTGTCTTTAGAACATCTTGGATACATAGCATTGAGTGCGACACTCATACTGAGTTATAACGGGCTTGCGGTTGCCGCCTACCAAAAAGCACACTCTAGCCAAATTGCCTTGGCTGAATATTCAGGCTTGGTGTTTGTCGCGTTAATTGGCGCCATATGGTTCGATGAGATCCCTGATACGCTAACCTTCATTGGTATTATGTTGATCATCTTACCGCTCGCGCCTTTCAAGCGACCAAAAAAAAGAGCTAATGCTTAGCTCTTTTTTGTCTCGTTCGTACTGTTGAGTTCGTAACTCACGCAAGATATCTATTTGCTGCGGCCAAAACCACCATCAGATAAACGGAAGAACATAACTGATGTGTCGCCCTTCTCTAATTGCAGGATATCAAGTTGTCCGGTTTCAGCTAATTTGAATCGAACTAACTGACCTTTGCGGATCTGGCTGAGTGGCTTGTCTGCGCCTTCAATACGCACTAGCGCATTTAAATCAGACAGTGGTAGATCGTTGTTTCGAAAAACCTGAGCCAAGGTATCACCTTGCTTAACTAGGTATTCCTGCCAATTATTGTTGCTCGGCTCTGATGAGCTACTCTTGGTGTTTTGCTGTTCGCTCAGCCCAACGGTATTTATCTCTAGCGCAACGCGAGATGTAACCGGAGTTGCCTCTACTTTAGGTTCAGGCAACGGCACAACAAGTAGGATAAGAACGATCGGCGAAATCACCATTAATAATCTTTGGTGTAATTTTGGTAATGAGCCCCAAGTTTGCACTGCTGAGGTTTTCATTCCTTTAATATCGATCGAGCTCAATTTCTCTTTGACCTGATTCAGTCGATCCTTGAGTTCTGCTAAGTGGTCAACTTTCTGCTTTTTCTTTTGACGACGATTCATACCACTGCGTCCTATACATTGAATAACTACAGTATAAAAACCAAAGTACCAACAGTATAGATCTTTCCGTCACAACAGGGCTCAATGCAAGAAAATTGACATGGCTGTGATTTGGACGCGGTAAAGCGCAAGTGATCAGGGACTAGCCGTTTCTTCACGCTGCTAATACTGGTATTCTTACCTTTTTCGTACTGACAAAAAGAGTGACTTTTCATGTCTGAAGTAAAATTTGAAACTGTAGAGCAAAAAGCTAGCTACGGTATCGGTCTACAAATGGGCCAACAACTTGCTGGTTCTGGTCTTGAAGGCCTAAACGTTGACGCAATCGCTGCTGGTATCGCTACAGCTCTAGTTGGTGATATGCCAGCTATCGAAGTTGACGAAATCAACAACGCACTACAAGAGCTACACACTCGCGGTGAAGCTGCACGTCAAGAACTAGCTAAAGCTGCAGCTGCTGACGGCGAAGCTTTCCTAGCTGACAACGCTCTTCGTTCAGAAGTAACCGTTCTTGAGTCTGGTCTTCAATACGAAGTACTAACGGAAGGCACTGGCGAAATCCCAACTGCAGACAAGCAAGTACGTGTTCACTACCACGGCGAACTAACTGACGGTACTGTTTTCGACAGCTCTGTATCTCGCGGTCAACCAGCTGAATTCCCAGTAACTGGCGTAATTCAAGGTTGGGTACAAGCTCTACAAATGATGCCTGTTGGCTCTAAGTGGAAGCTATACATCCCTCAAGATCTAGCATACGGTGAGCGTGGCGCAGGTGCTGCAATCCCACCATTTGCTGCTCTAGTATTTGAAGTTGAACTTCTAGCTATTCTTTAATTTTTATAAAAACCTTTAGTAAAACAAAATACTATAGGCAAATAAAATTGAAATAATCCAACGGCGATGTCACTACATCGCCGTTTTTCGTTTATAGTGAAAGAGTAAATTACTTTATTACTTAAGGACGAATAATGAAGAAAGTACTCATCACAGTTTTAAGCAGCCTTGCTGTTGTCTCTTGCGCTAGCACTAGCGACTCTGAACAAACCAGTTCTGATACCAACTACTCTCAACTATCACAAACTGCATTAATGGCAGCTGTAAACATGTGGTCTCAACAAAATGAAACAACACCGCTTGCTGACACTGTTGCTGACCAAGCGTCTGTCACTAGCGATCAAGCGATTGGTGGTATCGGTTCTATGTTAGCACTGGCACAGAACTCACTAGATACTACAGATAACAAAGAGCTTGCGTCACTTATCCCAGGTATGTCTAGTCTGGAATCAACGGGTCTGTCATCACTACTAAACTCACAAGGTGCAGTTGAAAGTGCCTTTTCTAGTTTAGGTATGGATCCATCGATGGTATCAACGTTTGCACCAATCATTCTGCAAACACTGCAATCTCAAGGCGCAACGAGTGGCTTGATGGATTCTTTGGCTGCTATTTGGCAATAATAGTGAGTGGTTAGTTTTAGAAAATGATAAGGGCACTTCGGTGCTCTTTTTTGTGGGTGGAAGATGCGAGATATTTTGAATAGTGAAGCCGAGAAGGCAAGAATAAATGCCAAACATCGTGGTGCAAGATTCAACCTTTAAAAACACAAAGTCCAGATACAAAAAAGCCGAGCTAATGCTCGGCTTTTTGTATTAATAATCTAGATAGATTACTCAGCAGCTTCTTCAGCAGCTGGGCGGTCTACAAGCTCAATGTAAGCCATTGGAGCTTTATCACCAGTACGGAAACCACATTTAAGAATGCGAGTGTAACCACCTTGGCGAGCCGCGAAACGCGGGCCTAGTTCATTAAATAGTTTTGCTACCACTTCGTTATCACGAGTGCGAGCGAATGCAAGACGACGGTTAGCAACACTGTCTGTCTTAGCTAGGGTAATCAACGGCTCAATTACGCGACGTAGTTCTTTTGCTTTAGGCACGGTAGTTTTGATAACTTCGTGACGAACAAGAGAGCTAGCCATGTTGCTGAACATCGCTTTACGATGACTGCTGTTGCGGTTGAGTTGACGACCACTTTTACGATGGCGCATGACCTAATCCTTCTAACTTTTCGATTAATCTTCAGCGATTGACGCTGGTGGCCAGTTTTCTAGACGCATGCCTAGAGAAAGACCACGTGAAGCAAGCACATCTTTAATCTCTGTAAGAGATTTCTTACCAAGGTTTGGCGTTTTAAGTAGCTCAACCTCAGTGCGCTGTACAAGATCACCGATGTAGTGAATCGCTTCTGCTTTCAAACAGTTAGCAGAGCGAACTGTTAGTTCAAGATCGTCTACAGGACGTAGTAGGATAGGATCGAATTCTGGCTTCTCTTCCTTCTCCTCAGGTACACGTACATCACGAAGATCTACGAACGCATCCAGTTGTTCAGCTAGAATAGTAGCTGCACGACGGATTGCTTCCTCAGGTTCTAGAGTACCGTTCGTTTCCATATCGATAACAAGCTTGTCTAAGTCAGTACGTTGTTCTACACGTGCCGCTTCTACAGCGTAAGCGATTTTATCAACCGGGCTGTAAGTAGCGTCAACAAGTAGACGACCGATTGGACGCTCATCTTCTTCAGTATGGATACGAGCTGAAGCTGGAACGTAACCACGACCACGTTCAACTTTGATGCGCATAGCGATCTCAGCGTTGTCATCCGTTAGGTGACAAATTACGTGCTCAGGGTTAGCGATCTCTACATCACCATCGTGGGTGATGTCACCTGCAACAACAGGGCCTGAGCCTGATTTGTTCAGTGTAATAAACACTTCATCTTTGCCTTCAGCAACGCGCACAGCCAAACCTTTAAGGTTTAGAAGGATTTCCAGGATATCTTCCTGAACGCCTTCTTTAGTGCTGTATTCGTGTAGCACACCTTCGATTTCAACTTCTGTTACGGCACAACCCGGCATAGAAGATAGAAGAATGCGGCGAAGAGCATTACCTAGAGTGTGGCCGAAACCGCGCTCTAATGGCTCAAGAGTTACTTTCGCGTGTGTCGTATTGATCTGTTCAATGTCAACAAGACGCGGCTTAAGAAATTCTGTTACAGAACCCTGCATTGTGTCCTCTCTTTTTTTAACCTTACTTAGAGTAAAGTTCGACGATCAAGTGTTCATTGATGTCAGCTGATAGGTCAGAACGCTCAGGCATACGCTTGAATGTACCTTCCATTTTGCCAGCATCTACTTCAATCCAAGTTGGCTTTTCACGTTGTTCAGCAACTTCTAGAGCCGCTTTAATACGAGATTGCTGTTTAGCTTTCTCGCGGATAGAAACAACGTCGTTTGCCGCTACTTTGAAAGAAGGAACGTTTACAACTTTACCGTTAACTAGGATAGACTTGTGGCTAACTAGTTGACGAGATTCAGCGCGAGTCGCACCAAAGCCCATACGGTAAACTACGTTATCAAGACGACCTTCAAGAAGCTGAAGCAGGTTTGCACCCGTGTTGCCTTTTAGACGTGCAGCTTCTTTGTAGTAGTTGCGGAATTGTTTTTCTAGAACGCCGTAGATACGACGAACTTTTTGCTTCTCACGAAGCTGAACGCCATACTCAGATAGACGACCGCGACGAGCGCCGTGTACACCTGGTGCGTTATCAATTTTACACTTGGTATCGATCGCACGGACACCAGACTTAAGGAATAAGTCAGTACCTTCGCGACGGCTAAGCTTTAGCTTAGGACCCAAATATCTTGCCATGATCTTTCTCCAATATTCCTAGAAACGAAACTTAAACGCGACGTTTCTTAGGTGGACGACAACCGTTATGAGGGATTGGTGTCGCATCAACAATGTTAGTGATACGGAAACCAGCAGCGTTCAGTGCGCGAACAGTAGATTCACGACCTGGACCTGGACCCTTAACCATAACTTCCAAGTTCTTTAGGCCATATTCTTTAGCCATTTCACCACAACGCTCAGCTGCAACTTGTGCTGCGAACGGAGTAGATTTACGAGAACCACGGAAACCTGAACCACCTGCTGTAGCCCATGCAAGAGCGTTGCCTTGACGGTCAGTGATAGTTACGATTGTGTTGTTGAAAGAAGCATGAATGTGCGCTACGCCATCAGCTACTTGCTTGCGTACGCGCTTACGCGCGCGAGTTGGTTGTTTTGCCATTGTACTCTACCTTATCCGACTATTTCTTGATCGGCTTGCGCGGACCCTTACGGGTGCGAGCGTTGGTTTTAGTACGCTGTCCACGTAGTGGTAGACTGCGACGATGACGAAGACCGCGGTAACAGCCAAGGTCCATAAGACGCTTGATGTTCATCGATACTTCACGACGTAGATCACCTTCTACAGTGTACTTAGCTACACCATCACGCAGTTGATCGATCTGCTCTTCAGTTAGTTCACTGATCTTAGCATCTTCAGCAATACCCACTTCAGCTAGAATAGCTTGAGAGCGAGTTTTACCGATACCGTAGATTGCAGTAAGTGCAATTACAGAATGCTTGTGATCAGGAATGTTAATGCCGGCTATACGGGCCATTATTCACTCCTAAGGGGTTCATAAAAGAATTATCCGCAGCAAAGCCCGTTATGGATACGCTGCGGCATACTACTTCTTTTGCACGCAAAAGGTAGGCCGAGGAATATACTCGACTCTACCTTGTATTTCAAGTAAAAATTTCTGCTGATTAGCCTTGGCGTTGCTTATGCTTTGGCTCACTGCAAATCACGCGAACGACACCGTTACGCTTGATAACTTTACAGTTACGGCAGATTTTTTTAACGGAAGCACGAACTTTCATTGCTAAACTCCGTAAATGGAACTGAAATTATTACCACCGAATTAACGGCCGTAACCTTTCAGATTCGCTTTCTTTAACACAGAATCATACTGTTGTGACATCAGATGAGTCTGTACCTGTGCCATGAAATCCATGATAACTACCACTACGATTAGTAGTGAAGTGCCGCCGAAGTAGAAACGAACGTTCCACGCGACCATCATGAATTCAGGAATCAGACATATAAAAGTAATGTATAGAGCGCCCGCAAGGGTTAGTCTAGTCATCACTTTATCGATATATTTCGCTGTCTGCTCACCTGGGCGGATACCGGGTACGAATGCACCAGACTTCTTCAAGTTATCAGCTGTTTCACGTGGGTTAAACACCAACGCTGTATAGAAGAAACAGAAGAAGATTATAGCTGCTGCATAAAGCATTACATACAGAGGCTGACCTGGGCTAAGAGCTAATGACACGTCAGTTAACCAACCGAACGCGCTGCTTTCACCATTTTGACCAAACCACTGTGCTAATGTTCCTGGGAACAAAATAATGCTCGATGCGAAAATCGCTGGAATAACACCTGCCATATTAATTTTAAGAGGCAAGTGAGAGCTTTGTGCTGCAAAAACCTTACGACCTTGTTGACGTTTCGCATAGTTAACGACGATACGACGTTGACCACGTTCCATGAAAACTACGAAGTAGATAACAGCAAAAGACAATACAGCAATCAACAGCAGAAGAAGCACATGCAATTCACCTTGACGCGCTTGCTCGATTGTTTGACCGATTGCAGAAGGCAATCCAGCAACAATACCTGCAAAAATCAGAATGGAAATACCATTACCGATTCCTCGCTCAGTGATTTGTTCACCTAACCACATTAAGAACATGGTACCAGTTACTAAACTCACGGTAGCAATAAGCGTAAACATGGTTTGGTTGATAACAACCAGATTGTCGACCATGTTTGGTAAGCCCGTTGCAATACCAATAGCTTGGAATGTTGCAAGTACAAGCGTGCCGTAGCGTGTATATTGGCTTATCTTACGACGGCCTGCTTCACCCTCTTTCTTGAGTTCCGCTAACGCTGGATGAACTACAGTTAACAATTGGACTACGATCGATGCCGAAATGTACGGCATTATACCCAATGCTAATATAGATGCACGCTCAAGAGCACCACCGGAGAACATGTTAAACATTTCAACGATGGTACCTTTTTGCTGATCGAACAAATCGGCAAGTACAGCTGCGTCAATACCAGGGATCGGCACAAAAGAGCCGGCTCGGAATACTAAAAGTGCACCAATTACGAATAATAAGCGCGACTTTAGTTCACTTAAGCCGCTCTGAGCACTACGAAAATCTTGTCCTGGTTTCTTAGCCATCTGTACCTCGTTCCTCGAGATTATTCCTCGATTTTACCGCCTGCAGCTTCGATTGCAGCTTTAGCGCCTTTAGTCACGCGTAGACCTTTAACAGTCACAGCTTTGCTTAGGTCACCAGAAAGAACAATCTTAACGAATTCGATGTTCTTAGTGATAACGTTAGCAGCTTTAAGGCTGTTAAGATCAACTACGTCACCTGTTACTTTCGCTAGCTCAGCTAGACGAACTTCAGCAGACACTAGGCTCTTACGAGAAGTGAAACCGAATTTAGGTAGACGTTGTTTTAGAGGCATTTGACCGCCTTCAAAACCTGGACGAACAGAGCCGCCAGAACGTGACTTTTGACCTTTGTGACCGCGGCCACCTGTTTTACCAAGGCCAGAACCGATACCACGACCTACACGCTTCTTAGAAGGTTTAGAGCCAGCAGCCGGTGATAGAGTATTCAAACGCATTCTGATTACTCCTCAATCTTAACCATGTAGTAAACCTTGTTGATCATACCGCGTACGCACGGAGTATCTTCAAGTTCTACTGTATGGTTGATGCGACGAAGACCTAGACCTTTAAGACACGCTTTGTGCTTAGGTAGGCGACCAATTGAGCTTTTAGTTTGAGTTACTTTAATAGTTGCCATCGTGTGCTTACTCCGAAATAGATTCAACAGTTAGACCACGTTTAGCAGCAACCATTTCTGGTGACTTAACGTCTACTAGAGCACCAATCGTTGCACGAACGATGTTGATAGGGTTCGTAGAACCGTATGCTTTAGAAAGTACGTTATGTACGCCCGCAACTTCAAGTACAGCACGCATTGCACCACCGGCAATAACACCTGTACCTTCTGCAGCTGGCTGCATGTAAACTTTAGAGCCCGAATGACGACCTTTCACCGGGTGGTGAAGAGTGCCTTCGTTCAGCGCAACAGTAACCATGTTACGACGCGCTTTTTCCATTGCTTTTTGAATCGCAGCAGGTACTTCACGAGCTTTGCCGTAACCGAAACCTACACGACCATTACCGTCACCAACTACTGTTAGTGCAGTGAAGCTCATGATTCGACCACCTTTAACCGTCTTAGATACACGGTTAACAGCGATTAGCTTTTCTTGCAGATCATTAGCTTGTTGTTGTTCTTTAGCCATCTTCCAACCCTACCTTAGAATTTCAGACCAGCTTCGCGAGCAGATTCTGCTAGCGCCGCTACTCGACCGTGGTATTGGAAACCAGAACGATCGAATGCAACTGAAGCTACGCCTTTTTCAAGAGCGCGCTCAGCAACAGCTTTACCAACTGCTTTAGCTGCATCAACGTTACCAGTGTTCTTAACTTGCTCACGGATCGCTTTTTCTACAGTAGAAGCAGCTGCGATAACCTCAGAGCCGTTTGCCGCGATAACTTGTGCGTAAACATGGCGAGGAGTACGGTGTACTACCAGGCGAGTTGCACCAAGTTCTGCAATCTTACGACGTGCACGTGTAGCACGACGGATGCGAGATGCTTTCTTATCCATAGTGATACCTTACTTCTTCTTAGCTTCTTTAGTACGCACATTTTCATCTGCGTAACGAACACCTTTACCTTTGTAAGGCTCAGGAGCACGGTAAGAACGAATGTCAGCCGCAACTTGACCAACTAGCTGCTTGTCACAACCAGTTACAACGATCTCAGTTTGGCTAGGGCACTCAGCTTTAATACCTTCAGGTAGAGCGTGCTCTACTGGGTGAGAAAAACCAAGAGTTAGAGCTACAGAGTTGCCTTTCATAGCAGCACGGTAACCAACACCCTTTAGAGTTAGCTTCTTAGTGAAGCCCTCTGTAACACCCACAACCATGTTGTTAACTAGAGCGCGAGCTGTACCAGCTTGTGCCCATGCGTTAGCAACACCTTCTTTCGGACCGAAAGTTAGGTTGTTTTCTTCCTGTGCAATAACTACGGCGTTGTTAAGAACGCGAGTAAGCTCACCTTTGCTACCTTTTACAGTAACTTCTTGGCCGTTTAGTTTCACCTCTACGCCAGCTGGAATAGCGACAGGTGCTTTAGCAACACGAGACATAATCTACTCCTTATTAAGCTACGTAACAGATGATTTCACCGCCAAGACCTGCTTTACGAGCAGCACGGTCAGACATTAGACCCTTGGAAGTAGAAACAACTGCAATACCAAGACCGCCCATCACTGTTGGTAGAGAGTCTTTATTTTTATAAACTCTTAGACCAGGACGTGATACACGCTTGATTTGCTCGATTACAGGTTTAGCTTGGAAGTACTTAAGAGTAACTTCTAGCTCAGGTTTTGCTTCGCCTTCAACAGCGAAGTCTACGATGTAACCTTCAGCTTTTAGTAGTGCAGCAATTGCAACTTTAAGCTTTGAAGAAGGCATTTTTACAGCAACTTTGTTTGCTGCCTGACCGTTACGAACGCGGGTCAGCATATCCGAAATCGGATCTTGCATGCTCATAAGATTTACTCCAAATGATTAAGTGGCAATTACCAGCTAGCCTTACGAAGACCCGGAATCTCGCCTTTCATGCAAGCTTCACGAACCTTAATGCGGCTTAGACCGAATTTACGTAGGTAACCGTGTGGACGACCAGTTTGGTTGCAACGGTTACGCTGACGTGATGCACTTGAATCACGTGGAAGAGATTGCAGTTTAAGAACCGCATTCCAACGATCTTCTTCAGATGCGTTTACATCGCTAATGATAACTTTTAGCGCAGAACGCTTTTCAGCGAACTTAGCTACTAGTTTTGCACGTTTAGCTTCACGTGCTTTCATTGATTGTTTAGCCATAACAGTAACCCTACCCTTACTTACGGAATGGGAAGTTAAAGGCAGCCAGCAGAGCTCGGCCTTCCTCATCGGAACCCGCAGAAGTCGTGATAGTGATATCAAGACCGCGGACACGATCGACTTTATCGTAGTCGATTTCCGGAAAGATGATTTGCTCGCGAACGCCCATGCTGTAGTTACCGCGACCGTCGAAAGACTTAGCGCTAACACCACGGAAATCACGTACACGTGGAAGTGCGATAGAGATTAAACGCTCTAAAAATTCCCACATGCGCTCACCACGCAAGGTTACTTTACAACCAATTGGGTAGCCTTCACGAATTTTGAAACCAGCTACAGATTTACGCGCTTTAGTGATAAGTGGCTTTTGACCAGAGATCGTTGCCATATCAGCTGCTGCGTTTTCTAGCAGTTTCTTATCGTTGATTGCTTCACCAACGCCCATGTTTAGGGTGATTTTCTCAATCCTAGGGACTTGCATGACGCTTGTGTAGCTGAACTCTTTGGTAAGCTCAGCGACTACAGACGACTTGTAGTAATCATGCAGTTTCGCCATAGTAGAACTCCAAATTACTTCTAATTAGTTAGAAACAGTTTCGCCGTTAGATTTGAAGAAACGAACTTTCTTGCCATCTTCGATACGGAAACCGATACGGTCTGCTTTACCAGTAGCCGCGTTAAAAACTGCAACGTTAGAAGCGTCAATAGCTGCTTCTTGTTCAACGATGCCACCTTGTTGACCTAGAGCCGGAACCGGCTTTTGGTGTTTCTTAACAAGGTTGATGCCTTCAACGATAACTTTACCAGTTGTCAGAACCTTAGTTACTTTACCTTTCTTGCCTTTATCTTTACCAGCAAGAATGATTACTTCGTCATTACGACGGATTTTAGCTGCCATATTGCCGCTCCTTACAGAACTTCAGGTGCTAGTGATACAATCTTCATGAATTTCGCGTTACGAAGTTCACGAGTCACAGGACCAAAGATACGTGTGCCGACTGGTTGCTCAGTAGTGTCGTTTAACAATACACAAGCATTACTGTCGAAGCGAATGACAGAACCGTCTGGGCGACGAACGCCTTTACGGGTGCGCACTACTACCGCCTTCAGAACATCACCTTTTTTTACTTTACCGCGAGGAATTGCTTCCTTAACTGTAACTTTGATGATGTCACCGATATGTGCATAACGGCGGTGAGAGCCACCCAGAACCTTAATACACATTACCTTGCGCGCGCCAGAGTTATCTGCTGCGTCAAGTGTACTTTGCATCTGGATCATTGTTAGTGCTCCGCTAAATATTAAAACTAGACCCTCTCGGGTCGGGCTGCCTCTTTAAAAGGGACGCGAATTGTACCACCCTTTTTTTAAATTGGGTAGACAAAAAACAAGCGGCCCCAAAAATAATTTGGAGCCGCTTATAAGTTATAGAATTACAAAGATTAAATCTTCGCTTTTTCTAGAACTTTAACCAATGTCCAAGACTTAGTCTTAGACAGAGGACGACACTCAGCGATTTCAACTTTGTCGCCTAGGCCACAAGTGTTGTCTTCGTCGTGTGCGTGTACTTTAGTCGTGCGTTTAACGTATTTACCGTAAATTGGGTGTTTTACAGTACGTTCGATAGCAACAACGATAGACTTGTCCATCTTGTCACTTACTACACGGCCTTGCTGGATGCGGTTAGTTTCGCTCATTATGCGCCTGCCTTTTCAGTCAAAACAGTTTTCACACGTGCGATATCACGGCGTACAGCTTTTAGAGTATGAGTTTGCTGAAGCTGACCAGTTGCAGCTTGCATGCGCAAGTTGAACTGTTCACGTAGCAAATTCAATAGCTCAGCGTTAAGCTCTTCAACGTTCTTTTCGCGTAGATCTTGTGCTTTCATCACATCACCTGCTTAGTTACAAAAGTAGTTTTAACAGGCAGTTTACGTGCCGCTAGGCGGAACGCTTCACGTGCCAACTCTTCAGGTACGCCATTCATTTCGTACATAACTTTGCCAGGTTGGATTTGAGCAACCCAGTACGCTACTGAACCTTTACCTTTACCTTGACGAACTTCAAGAGGCTTTTCAGTAATCGGTTTGTCTGGGAATACACGGATCCAGATTTGACCTTGACGCTTAATGTGACGTGTCATAGCACGACGTGCCGCTTCGATTTGACGTGCAGTCAGACGACCACGGCCAACAGCTTTAAGACCGAATTCGCCGAAGCTTACTTCAGTACCTTTAGCTAGACCACGGTTACGACCAGTCATAACCTTGCGGAACTTAGTACGTTTTGGTTGTAGCATCGTTCGACTCCTTACTTACGGCCTTTACGCTGCTTCTTAGGCTTATCGCCTTTAGGCTCTACTGCGTTAGCAGCTGGCATACCGCCTAGAATCTCACCTTTGAAGATCCAAACTTTAATGCCGATCACACCGTATTGAGTGTGAGCCGAAGAAGTTGCGTAATCAATGTCTGCACGTAGAGTGTGTAGAGGCACACGGCCTTCACGGTACCACTCAGAACGTGCGATTTCAGCGCCGCCTAGACGACCACTTACTTCCACTTTGATACCTTTAGCGCCTAGACGCATTGCGTTTTGTACTGCGCGCTTCATAGCACGACGGAACATAACACGACGCTCTAGTTGAGACGCGATGCTATCAGCTACAAGCTGACCATCTAACTCAGGCTTACGTACTTCAGCGATATTGATTTGCGCTGGTACACCTGCGATTTTAGCTACAGCTGCGCGTAGCTTCTCTACGTCTTCACCTTTCTTACCGATAACAACGCCAGGACGAGCAGTGTGAATAGTCACACGGATGCTCTTAGCTGGACGCTCGATAACGATACGAGATAGTGATGCTTTTTGTAGTTCCTTTGTAAGGAACTGACGTACCTTGAAGTCGCCGTCTAGGTTGTCAGCGAAATCTTTGGTATTAGCAAACCATGTAGCATTCCAAGGCTTAACGATGCCAAGACGAATACCATTAGGATGTACTTTCTGACCCATTGCTTACTCTCCTAGTCTTTAGCGATCTGCTACAACAATAGTGATGTGGCTTGAACGCTTCAAGATACGATCCGCACGACCTTTAGCACGAGGCATAATACGCTTCATGATAGGGCCCTCATCTACGAAGATTTTAGCGACATTTAGATCGTCGATATCTGCACCTTCGTTATGTTCCGCGTTAGCGATAGCTGACTCAAGAACCTTCTTAACCAATACAGCAGCTTTTTTGTTGCTGAAAGTTAGAATTTCTAGAGCTTGGTCTACCGACTTACCGCGAATTTGGTCTGCAACTAAGCGAGCTTTCTGTGGAGAAATACGAGCAAAGTTATGTTTAGCTAAAGCTTCCATCATCTACTCCTTACTTCTTCTTAGCTTTCTTATCTGCAGCATGACCGCGATAAGTACGAGTTGGTGCAAATTCGCCCAGTTTGTGACCGATCATTTCTTCGGTAACGAAAACTGGAACGTGCTGACGACCATTATGGACAGCGATGGTCAAACCAATCATTGTTGGGATGATCATTGAGCGACGGGACCAAGTCTTAATAGGCTTTTTGTCTCCGCTTTCCACCGCTTTCTCTACCTTCTTCAGCAAGTGTAGGTCAATAAAAGGACCTTTCTTGAGAGAACGTGGCATGGCGATTCCTCTTTATAAATTATTTAGTGCGACGACGTACGATGTACTTGTCAGTGCGCTTGTTCTTACGAGTCTTGAAGCCCTTAGTAGGAACGCCCCAAGGAGAAACTGGGTGACGACCACCAGATGTGCGGCCTTCACCACCACCGTGTGGGTGATCCACCGGGTTCATTACTACACCACGTACGGTTGGACGTACGCCGCGCCAGCGTGAAGCACCAGCTTTACCAAGTTCACGTAGCATATGCTCAGAGTTACCAACTTCACCGATCGTTGCACGACCTTCAGAAAGTACTTTGCGCATTTCACCAGAACGTAGACGGATAGTGATGTATGCACCGTCGCGAGCAACGATTTGAGCATAAGCACCAGCCGAACGAGCTAGTTGAGCACCTTTACCAGGCTTAAGTTCAACACAGTGTACAGTAGAACCTACTGGGATGTTACGCATCGGCAGAGTGTTACCTGCTTTGATTGGCGCATCAACACCAGATTGGATCTGGTCACCTGCTTGAACACCTTTTGGTGCAATGATGTAACGACGCTCACCGTCTGCGTACAGAACTAGAGCGATGTTAGCGCTACGGTTTGGATCGTATTCTAGACGCTCAACTTTCGCTGGGATGCCATCTTTAGTACGTTTGAAGTCAATTACACGGTAGTGGTGCTTGTGACCACCGCCGATGTGACGTACTGTGATACGACCGTTGTTGTTACGACCACCGTTCTTAGAGTTTTTCTCTAGAAGAGGTGCGTATGGCTTACCCTTGTGTAGGTCAGCGTTAACAACTTTAACGACGTGACGACGACCAGGGGAAGTCGGCTTACATTTAACAATAGCCATTTTTAACTACTCCTGTTATTCCGCGCCGCCAACGAAGTCAAGATCTTGACCTTCTTTCAAAGTAACGTAGGCTTTCTTAACGTCTGAACGACGGCCTTCACGCATACCTTGACGTTTGGTCTTACCCTTTTGAACAAGAGTATTTACAGACTTAACTTCAACTTCAAATAGCTTTTCTACAGCTGCTTTGATCTCTTTCTTAGTTGCATCTTTAGCTACTTTGAAAACGATAGTGTTCGCTTTCTCAGCTGCCATAGTTGCTTTTTCAGAGATGTGCGGAGCACGTAGAACTTTTAAGATACGCTCTTCAGTGATCATGCTAGCATCTCCTCAACTTGCTTAACTGCGTCAGCAGTCATTAGAACCTTGTCGAATGCAATTAGAGATACTGGATCAACACCAGCAACGTCACGTGCGTCAACTTTGTATAGGTTACGAGCAGCTAAGAATAGATTTTCATCTACTTCGCCAGTTACAATCAGAACGTCGCTTAGCTCAAGCTCTTTAAGCTTAGCTACAAGTTCTTTTGTTTTTGGTGCTTCTACTGAGAAGTTATCAACAACGATTAGACGCTCTTGACGAACAAGCTCAGAAAGAATGCTCTTCATAGCACCGCGGTACATTTTCTTGTTTACTTTTTGGCTGTGATCTTGTGGTTTCGCAGCAAAAGTAACACCACCTGTACGCCAGATTGGGCTACGAATTGTACCAGCACGTGCGCGGCCAGTACCTTTTTGACGCCATGGCTTAGCGCCACCGCCAGATACTTCAGAACGAGTCTTTTGAGCACGAGTACCTTGACGAGCACCTGCTGCATATGCAACAACTACTTGGTGTACAAGAGCTTCGTTGAAGTCACGTCCGAAAGTAGTCTCGGAAACAGTTAGTGCATCAGCACCTTTAACCATCAATTCCATTACTTACTCCTAGACGTTATGCTTTAACAGCAGGTTTTACGATCACGTTGCCGCCTGTTGAGCCTGGTACTGCACCTTTAATAAGAAGCAGATTGCGCTCAGCGTCAACACGTACGATCTCTAGGTTTTGAGTCGTTACACGCTCAGCACCCATGTGACCTGCCATTTTCTTGCCTTTAAACACGCGACCTGGAGTTTGACATTGGCCAATTGAACCCGGTGCACGGTGAGACAAAGAGTTACCGTGAGTCATATCTTGAGTAGAGAAGTTCCAACGCTTAACAGCGCCTTGGAAGCCTTTACCTTTAGATGTACCAGTAACGTCTACTTTTTTAATTTCGTTGAAAAGTTCTACGTTTAGCTCAGCGCCAACTTCAAACTCTTCGCCGTTTTCTAAACGGAATTCCCAAAGACCGCGACCTGCTTCTACACCCGCTTTCGCGAAGTGACCAGCTTCAGGTTTAGTTACACGGTTAGCTTTCTTAGCACCAGTAGTTACTTGGATTGCTGCGTAGCCGTCGTTCTCTAGAGTTTTAACTTGAGAAATACGGTTCGCTTCAACCTCAACAACAGTTACTGGGATAGAAACGCCTTCTTCAGTAAATACGCGGGTCATACCCACTTTACGTCCGACTAGACCAATCATTATTCTTATCTCCCTTAACCTAGGCTGATTTGAACATCAACGCCAGCTGCAAGATCAAGACGCATTAGAGCATCAACAGTTTTATCTGTTGGCTCAACGATGTCGATCAAACGCTTGTGAGTACGGATTTCGTACTGGTCACGTGCATCTTTGTTGACGTGTGGAGAGGTAAGAACAGTGAAACGCTCTTTACGAGTAGGTAGTGGGATAGGACCACGAACCTGTGCGCCAGTACGTTTTGCTGTTTCAACGATTTCCGCAGTTGAAGCATCGATTAGCTTGTAATCAAACGCTTTAAGGCGGATACGAATACGTTGGTTCTGCATGAGACAGAGCTCCAATTATTAAAAATTACACAAACAATATCGCCACTCAAACTCGATAAAACGAGAGAATGCCGATTGATTTATGTGAAACCGTAGCATCCAAAATTAGGACGCATTGTCAGTTAACTTTTGAAGTAAAGACAAGCCTTACTATTTTTATTAACCGCGAACATAAGCTGAGTATACATTACTAGGTAAAACCTACTCCTCAGTGCTCATTGGTTCACAACCAGCTTAAGCCAGTGCGGTGCATTATACAGATCACACTTTAACTTGCAAGCTGTGTTTGAAAAATAATCGCAGAATCTAGTGGAAGGGGTGATTGGAGAATTTTTCATTCTTGGTAGTGCCCTACCGACTGAAAAAGAAAAGCAAGGTAGCCACTAGGATGCGCCTGAGCAGCTACCCTTGTTATCGGTACTTTTTAGCCTTCGTCTTCATCGACATATTGAGCTTGTAGGTAATTTTGAATACCCGTCATTTTGATGAGGCCGAGTTGGGTTTCTAACCAATCAACATGTTCTTCTTCATCTTCCAAAATCTCAAGGAACAGATCTCGTGACACATAATCGTGAATGTCTTCAGCATAAGCGATGGCGTTTTTCAGATCCGGAATGGCTTCCATCTCTAATGACAAGTCGCACTCCAGCATTTCCTGAGTATCTTCGCCGATTTTAAGTTTGCCTAGATCTTGCAGATTGGGGAGCCCTTCGAGAAACAAAATTCGTTCAATCAGATGGTCGGCATGTTTCATTTCGTCGATGGATTCATGATATTCCTTGTCGGCTAGGTGCTTTAAACCCCAGTCTTTATACATGCGCGCATGCAAGAAGTACTGATTTATTGCGACAAGTTCATTACCAAGAATTTTGTTGAGATGTTGAATGATGATAGGATCGCCTTTCATGACATAGCCCTCCTCTTTGGCTCTTCTAACTGTAGAACCAAATCGAGAAGTGTCAAAAAAGCTACTGCTCTTTGAGCAGAATTAGCTTGCCTGTTTAAACAGGTCTTTCGCGGTGTCGTTAATGACTTCTTTTGCTGAACGTACACACTTGCCGCATTGACTGCCAAGTGCTGTACACTTTTTAATTCCTTTTATGTCAGTAATGCCCTCTTCTAATACCAACTTGCGGATTTTCTTATCCGAGACCCCATGGCATAAACAAACGTACATAGTAAAACCTAACCCTTTAACTTGAAGTTAAATGTAAAAAGGAATCATTCTTATTACCAGTTAAAATTTACCGTATGTTTATATCGATTGGTTATAGTGTTTCGTCGAAAAGAGAGATTAACGGGCTGTGAAGAGGAGAAAGTTTAGGAGGGCGATTTATGCCGTTAAGTAAATAACTGTATTTACATCGGAATATAGACTGTGGATATTACGTGTTAGGAATTTCCCTTATAACCAAAATAAAAAAGGGAAGCCGAAGCTCCCCTTTTTTGATGCGTGCTCTTCTAATGAAGAGAGTGCAAAAATCTAAATGCTATTAAGCGAAGATTTTAGCTACAACACCAGCACCTACAGTACGGCCACCTTCACGGATAGCGAAACGTAGGCCTTCGTCCATTGCGATTGGAGCGATTAGCTCAACAGTCATTTGAACGTTGTCACCTGGCATTACCATTTCTACGCCTTCTGGTAGAGTGATGTCGCCTGTTAC
>NZ_VTXJ01000024.1:0-87146 GCF_013114525.1 Vibrio sp. T3Y01
AAATCCTACACGTTGAAAACCTTATGCTCACACTGTCTTATAAAGTCGATAAGGTGATTAGGACTTCGTGTTCGACTTCCTCATCTTGGCCAAGGCAATAGCCGCTCAACAGGCCGTATATATGGAAGTTAACCTGCGCTTTTAATCATACTGCTGGCTTGCAAAACTGGGGGAGACCATATATGTGAGCAGCGCTTGGCTATACTTGAGCGAAGCGAAAGCGCCAAGCGTTGCGAATCACTCTTAAATGCTTTGTTATGTGCGTGCTAATTGAGGTACTTTTGCCAATGTTGATGCCCTGTCAAAACTACCCTGTAATCTTCGTAGTCCAATGAACTATAGAGCTTTTTAGCTGCAACATTGTCATCACCGACCTCTAGTGTGATTTTGAGGTAATCATTATCACGACAATACTGTTCGATACCATTCAGTTGCGCTTTCCCCACACCTTTACCACGAAAGTTGTCCGACACCATAAAATCATGGATATTCATCACTCTTTGCGCTCGATAAGTTGAAAACGATTCAAAGCAAACCGCAAAACCAGCGTGCTTATCGTCGAAAAAACTGATAAATCCGTGGAAATAAGGCAATGCAAACAACTGAGTAATTACTGAGAGATCTAGCTCAACTGAGAATCCAGATAGGTACTCTCTAAACAAAGTCTCAAATATACCTTTGTCCTCAATGCTTTCTGTTTCGATACGCCTGATTGTGATTTCCATATCCATTTCCACCAAAGCACATAACAGCTATATTAGACAGAATAATTCTGTATTTTGTCCCTGAGAACGTGCTGTCTAGTAATCTGAGTTGTTCAGGGCCTGTCTAATAACTAATTTAATAACAACACCTTACCTGCTTGCTTCTGGAGCGAATATGATGAAAAGCAGAAAATTATCTATATAGTTTCAGCAAAATGTAGAAATTAGCTCAATGTGTGAGTGAGTCGTCATCTTGTTAATTGGTTTCTTCACTTCAACCTAAGCATGTTGACTCTAGAACTGTCGGTAGCATGATTAAGCCGCAACAGGCACAGGCCCCATTTGTAACCTTACGGCACAACCCAAAACCGCATAAAACACCGCATGTAACGGTTCATTTTTAGTGAGTCACAAAGCTCTTTCGCTCATCCGTAGGGCTCAATGTTGTATGCCGATAAATCACATCTCTCAGCACGCTAGCAGACCTTAGCATTTATCCACAACAATCAAGAGGTCTTTATCTAACTGAATTCTATACTGAAAATGGGTTAGCCATGAATCCTTTTTTGCACTGATAATTTTTGTCATCACGATTAATTTCATGGTGCTTAGTGCTCGGTTAATCCTGCTAAGTACAGTGCCAAACGTTTTGAAGCGCTAGCTTGGCTACAAACATTACTGGAACCAAAAGCACCGCGTGTTATGAATCAATGATGGATGTGACTGAGACGATTAATCCACTCAACTACTCACGCTATGAGCCGACACCGATTCAGCCCTAAATACCATGTGTTGTGAATCAATCTTGATCGACTGCTCCACACGTTTAGCCAATAGCCCCCACCACCAGCGAATCGCCCCACAGAACGAATACATCAAAAGTCATCAGCAGGTTTAGCTGCGTAAAAAATGGCGGAGCGAGAGCGCAGGCGCTAATAAATTTCACAACCGAGCAAAGGGTTAGTTAAGAGCGAACAGCCCAATAAAACCGAAGGCTTTCACCATTATGCGCATGGTAGAACAAACACAAAACAACAAAAAATTATTGTTATTCGATAATTTTTTGTTGATCTACAAATATTCCGATGTATATTAGCCCCTCAACACCAACCCTAAACTCTTACGAGGTATACAATGAAAAAGGCTTTACTGTTTCTTGCTCTTGGTTCTATTTCTGTTTTCGCTCACGCTAAAGCAACACAAAATTCCGACCAGATGCTTGCCCAAATCGATAACGTTATTGTTTACGCAGGTGAAAATGTAGACAGCTCAGAAGAGGTATATGAAACGATCAATTCAGCTAACTCTGCTGGGTTCGAAAACTGCGCGGTTTATTTACCGGAGGGGGAATTAGAGGCCAGCACGACGATCACTTTACGCCGCACTGAAGGTGGCTTTATGTTGGAGTGTGGCTCTAATTAGAGCTGACGAATAAAAATACCGACCTCTGGGGTCGGTATTTATTCATTTATTGTCTTAAATGCCTATGTTGCGGCATTTAAAGCGAGTGACTGAGCAAACTCTCGCATGTGCCTTACGTTGTCTGCTTTTTCTGCATCACCACATGCTTTTCCGTAGTATTGAATGTTTGGCGAGGAATACACGGGCAATACTTTTTCAGCGTAGGTCATCACGGTGCCCGCTTCCCGGCACAAAGCGCCGAAAGAGTAAGGTTTTATATAATCATGGTTTTCTTGTAGCAACATACCTTTGAGCCAGTGATCGGGAGTGTCGTTGTGCCAAGCCCAAGCCAAATGACCGAGTTCATGCTCAAGTACCCCTACCTCTGCTGCAGATGACAGCACTAAAAAGCTACGGCTTAAATTCAGATCAACCGTACCAAAGGTTCCGTCGTCTGAGAACTCGTGGTCTTCAGGAAGAATCAGTGCATAGTAGCTCCCCTCTCGCTGCATGGGTTCCAACACCTCATCGCCAACCAGGTTGACTAACTGTTTGTGCAGCTTGCTGCTTTCCGCATCTTGGAAACCGGAAAGGTCGATTCTCGTGATGCCTGATAATGTTCGCTCCATTGGTACGCATGAGTTTTGCAGAACAAGATTAGAGTAGCCTATCATCTTCTGAATTTTTGACTCGCTCATCGATGCATCGGTAAAAAAGTGAACGGGAGTTTCGACTTTTTCACCCATATCACAAGGGGCAAGGGTCAATTCTTCGCCTCTGTGTTTACCAACGAAAAAGAGTGCCACAACACCCAGTAAAGTGCCGCCAACCACGAGGTTTTTCTTCATTATATTCCTTTATTGCCTTATCGCTTTATTACTTACTTTTTATAGCTTCGGTGCTTACTGTTTATTGCTTGTGTGCTTAGTGCTTAGTGCTTTATCAAACCATGTTTCGATGAGGGCAAGAGCGTTACACTGCTGCCATCAGTGTCTTGATAATGCTAGTTACATGAACCCATTAAGCTAACGCTTTTTCCATAGACAAGTGCACAATGCCTGCTTCCATGAACTCTTCTCCAAATGGTGTGAATCCCAGCTTGGTATAGAAGTCGATGGCTTGCTTTTGAGAGCCAAGATATACGCGCTGGTAACCGCTCTTCTTCGCTTCATCGATGAGCGATAAAACAATCTTCGAGCCAAGCCCCTGTCCTCTAAAATCTCTCATGATGGCAATACGGCCAATGTGACCGTCGCTTAAAATACGGCCCGTGCCGACAGGCTTTCCATCGACAGTCACCACGGCATGGATGGCCGAACTGTCTAACCCGTCGAACTCTATTTCAGGTGCGATAAATTGTTCGTTAATAAAAACGTTCTCGCGAATAGAACGAATTGATTGTTCATTTTCACTATCAAAAGCAACATTTTTTACTTGGATCATCATTTACCTTTTGTGAACGTTAAAACTGAATGAAACACGAGAACCAAACTAAAAGCACTCGCTTGCATATGCAACATAACTAAGGGAACGGATCAACCTATTGAAAAGCCGTGTAACATGAAAGGAGTAGTAGACAAAATTGAGAAGGATAGCGACAAAACCCAACGCTGATGTGTTGAAATTCACTCGTTGGGTTTGAAGAGATAATGGTTTATAAGCCGGATTAAGCGTGCGCTTTAAGGTACTTTTTAACTTTTTTCATCGCCATTTGACGCTTTAGTGGCGACAGGTAATCAATAAATAGGTTACCCGATAAATGGTCAATTTCATGCTGCATTACGATAGCGAGAAAGTCATCGCTTTCAATGGTGATTGGCTTCCCTTCTCGGTCGAGAGCAGAAACTACCACAGACGTAAAACGCTCGACATCCGCATAATAGTCAGGCACTGATAAGCAGCCTTCTTGGCCCAAAGCTTTGTTGGAACCACTTGAGACTACCGGGTTCACCAAGATTAACGGTTGGTCTCGGCTGTCTGAAATATCGATAACTACCACGGCCTCTTTACGACCGATTTGAGTGGATGCCAAACCGATACCATTATCAGTGGCATAGAGTGTTTCTAACATATCGTCGATGAGTGTTTGTACCGTCGATACATCTTGCACCTCTTCCGCTTTCACTTTAAGCCTTGGGTCCGGTGCGGTAAGAATGTCTAAAACTGCCATGTTTTCCTTTGAATTTTCAATTTAATCATTATTTTATAACAGAGTGAGAAAGATAAACCAATATAGCTTGAGTACCAAGTATGAGCGTTCTGGCTAGTCAAAGTTCTTGAAGTTTACCGGTTCTTTCAACAAGTTCACCAAAGGTAAGAACAGAGGTTCTGGCAGTTCATCTAAATCGAACCATTGCCACTGTTTACACTGATGAGGTTCCATGACTTGAGGCTCACCACTAGAACTGGTCGCGACAACATACAAGGTGACGTAGTGCTTGCCTTCTTTTTCGAATATGTCGTTGGTAAAGCCGAGCTTCTTAAACGAGCCGACCTCTAACCCTGTCTCTTCAAGGGTTTCTCGCTGCGCGCACTCTTCGATACTTTCACCCAGTTCAAGGTGCCCGCCAGGCGTCGCCCACGTATTTGCACCATGAGAGCCTATGCGCTCGCCAAGTAGAATACGCCCTTCCCGAAAAATGACCGCTGCCACACCTACACGTACTTGATTATTCACTCTTTACTCCTTTGAAACACATTACTCACTACTTGGTGAGGTATACCCTGTGGTGGTCGCGATCACTTCAAAACCACGTTTGGATACAATGGGTTTACTCATATCAGAAGCATCGATGGTAAGGTATTTAACCCCTCTCGATTTGGCTTCCTCAATGCGTTTGTTCAGTAGCAAACTGTAATAGCCTTTACCTCGAAATGCTTCGATGGTGCTTCCGCCCCAAATACCTGCAAACGGGCTATTACCATTAAATATGATCCACGCCGAGGTCACAGGCTGGTCGTCGACATACACGACATAGATAGACACCGAATCTGGCGCCTGCTGTTTAAGGCTGACTAAGTGATTGTAATGCCATTCGAAATCACCACCCCAAACTTGCTCTTGGACTTTGATTGCATCGCGAATGCCTTTGCTGTCCGCCACCTCGGTGATTTTGCCTTCATCAAAGTGCTCGCAGGTGGCCTTAGACAAGTCCAACACCATGAATGATTCGTGCTCATCCTGCTCAAAACCATTCTCGAGCAATACTGCACTGATGTTCTTTGGTATGTCGGTACTGTACGTCTTCCATTCAAAACATAGGTTACGCTGCTTAAAGTACGCGAGTTGCTCTTTGACGATAGAGTCTGTGAGGCTTTCATCGAAGTCGAAAAAGGAGATATAGCTACCATGACGATCGTTAGATACGAACTTAGTCAGGTTGTTCTCTGTGACCTTAATACCATTGAATGAGTTAAAACGTTTCCGCTCAAATTCGTTGTACTCTTGCATGACATCCGTTGTATTCATAATTTTCTCTTGCAGATCGCCCTATCTCTAATCTTTACACCATACACTTCGTACGCCAACCGAGCGAAAACCGATCGATTTACAATTTTTGCTACTGGTGCTGTTTGGCATTACGTCGGTTAAAAGTACCTTTGCCCCTAAGGCGATGGCATCTTCGATTCGAGATCTTAACAGCGCCGTTTGGCATCCCTTTGAACGATAGCGCTCTTGTGTATACGCATTGGCAAGTATTGCGTGTTCGTTGTTGATGAAACTCGTCGCCCAAGCGCACGGTTTACCCTCTATTTTCGCAACGTAACAACGGAAAGTATCCGTGCAATAGAGCGCGCGTTTCTGCTGCCAGATTTGGTCTGAACACTCTAAACCGGATGTTTTGAGCAAAGCCAAAAACGCATCGGCATTATCTTGTGTCCATCGCTCAATCGTGACTTTACCTACATCGCTCAATGGTTCTACGCTTGTTTTTTTAGAACTCGGCTTTTCTACATAGCCTTCTGCGGATAACTCAAGAAACTCATGCTCAAAAGCAGGCACAAACCGATGTTTCGATAACCATGATCTCAGCTCTGTCGTTAAAGCGTTAGGCGCAATAGAAATCTCAGGTGAGATACCATCTTTAAATAGTTTGAGGTCTGCCTCTAAGCTCGCGGAGTTGCAAACGCCATCAATGAGGATCTGGTTGTCGTACTTACGTGTTTTATCGATAAAAACAGTGAAGCCATCATCTTCAATTAAAATCAGTTCACTGGCTAAATCGGTTGAAAGGGTTCGCTCGTTATTAAAATAAAAGTATGCGTTATATGCGTCTTTAACTGCTTTAACTTGCATTGTTTTCCTTAACTTGATGGAAACAAAAAGCTCTGTAGAGCCAAAACAACACACGATTAAGTGCTGCTTGTTTTGAATGGTACAGAGCCGATAGGAATACTCGATTGTTACAGGTTTACTTTTAGTGCACCTGACGAATCCGCGACTAACTTTATTGTTCTAATCACGGCTTGCTTAGAAAGTGGACTGTATAAATGTGGGTAGAGTGCCCCATCATCTTCAGTCCCTACTGGCGGCTCATCTCTTAAGTCTCTAGCAATCGCGTTTTTGTCGATTTCTAGAAGATATGCTTGCGTCACTCCCACAAAGAAACAATCTACAATTTTTTGCAGTTGCTCTTCATAAGCAAGGTGAATAAAGCCTTCGTCCTTCAAGGATGCGGGTTCATAGGTTTCTGTGCTTTGGTATTCTTTGTAATCACTTTCGGTCAGTAAGTGGTATAGCATTTTTATTTATCCTACTTTCTAAGACTTTGAGTCTACTTAAGCCGTTTAGCGACCACCAAAGTATCTTCAAAGATCGAACTCAGAGTTATAGATTTTGAAAACATTGACTAAAGGTTCCTCCCAGCCGAGGGACTCTCTAAGCTGATCAACAATTGGTTTCACTTGGCTCTTTGCCACGTTGATTTCAACTTTTAATAGCGGGTAATTTTCGACTTTTCCTTTGCTCCCAAACACAGGCGTAGATCCATCAAGCGCTCGGTGAGACCCGATAACTGACCCGATAGACCAACAGTGGTCATAGTTTCCAATCCTGTCGACACCGGACTCATGTAAAGTGCTAAGAACTCGCTCTTGTTGTTCAGGCGTACAGAAAATTTCAAGTTTATACATCTAATTTAAACTCCAAAATACCCTGTGTTTTGAATCAATCGGAGACCTCACGAGATGTTTTAAAGCTTTCTACCACAGCAAAACTATTCTAAACACAAAGCCTAAAATTTAAGGTGTTGAGCTAGACTCTGAACCTTGTTGATAGGTTTGCGATCATTCACCTAATGAATCCCAATCTGTTAGGTTTAACTGCTTACGTCTTATGGCGTAGAGGATTGACATAAGCAAGCCAAACAAAGCACCGCATTGCAATGATTTATAGGCAGATTCTAGCATAGATATCCCAATCTCATTCCACTCCAAAAACCATTCAAAACCCCACCATATAGGAGCGAAATAGACCAAACAAAACACAAAATTTGAGAAAAAGCCCTGATAGTAAGGTGGCCGTATACGAAACCCGAGTTTACGCAACAATCTATCTATTGGGGGGTTATAGTTCGACTTCCAAACACCTTTGTCACTTAACTCTTTTAGAGCAAGTTGTATTTTCGTTTCATAATCCATGAGCTAACTCCTAAAGCTCTGCCTTTTATGCAGAGAAACCTAAAGACAACTGAGTTGCAGACAAATGTAAACCCAAGCGCACGCCCCACGTTACCCGCCTGATTACATGGTTTATTATTAATCCCTTACATCGCCCATATGCTTAACAATGCGCGCATACAGCAAGATGTTTAAACTCATCGATATTGCTACATCAACGCCTGTGGTAGCAATATCGCCATCATCAGATATCACTGAAAAGTAATAGAAAAATAACAGAATATAGAGAGGCAACATAAAAATTAAAAACCTCAAACCCACAACAAAGCTGATACCAAAATAGCGACCTAAGAAGTCTCGCCCATTTTCTGCACCATTCGCTCTATAAGCAAAATAGGTCCCTAGAAGAACGATGACGCTGAAACTGATTGATTCGATAACCTCCCAGGTATTTGAAAAGCCATTGGCGTAGCCATACATCGCGAGCGTACCCAACGCGATATATATAAATACATACCGAAAACGATCTTTCTCCGACAACTTATCGGCTTTGATGTCCGCCTTTAAGCCTTTGATGTTCCAAAAATACATACCTAGCCCTTTTACTGATAACGGTTCCGAGACCGAACATTGACGCTGTTTATAATTGAAATAGTTCGGCTACTAATAGCAACAGCTATTAAATTGACAATTAAGTCATTTAATAACAATGCCTTAGCAAGAAAGTCGCATCATACATGACGAGAAACAGAAGTATTCCTAATAACTCTAATTAAATGTAGAAATCGTATGAATATGTGTATTACTTATCATTTTATCCATATACATCCTTGCCCAGACGGGATAGTTGATTTTAGGTTTGTGTGTGACGCGATGATGGATAAACGACGTGAGGCTCGATAGATAAAAACTAGCGTTGCCGTGGCGAATGGAAAAACGCCGACAGAGTTGTCGGCGTTTGGTTTTCAGCGTGTTGTGTTAAATTAACGAGTGCACATCTTACTCGATACTTGCGGTATATTTTCCCGTTTCTTCGTTTTTAGTAACTAGCACATTAAACAAGTGGTATTCAGGCTTATCACCTGTCGCTCCACCTAATGTCACACTTTTTGTGCCAAGTGCTCCATTGGTCGTCGAATCAATCTGTACGGTTGCTAACCGGCCAGTAGCACGAGAAAAGTTCGCGACAGACACTGAATAAAGCCCTGTTTTAAGACTAGCTGGATCACACGAACTAAAATAATGCTCAGGACCGTACTCCCTAGTATTGTCTACATCTAAATACCCTGATGAACCTCGTTGTTTGGCGTAATAAACATGATCCCCACTAGGCTCTGTCACATGAAGATCCACATCTCCTTTGCCGTCCCACGTTAATTGTGCGGTAAAGAAACCTTGAGACGCTTCTGCGGGAGGTGCGGTAAGTGTATTCAATGCATCATTGATCTGCGTTCTCACTCTGTTCGATATATCTAGCTTTTGGTTGATGTATATTTCAATAAAGCCATGACCGAGAATATCCTTACTACCATTAACACCACTCGGCCTGAACAAGTAGCCTGGAATATTGTCTGTAATGTTCGGTACACTGCCCACAAGTCTTAACCCATTTATCACCAAATCCAGATCAGCCAATGTATGCTCACCATTAAGAGACGGTGATGCCGGAGCTACGTGAACAACTTTAACGGAGTCTTCATTTACCTTTGTTGTTGTATATTCGTAGGCCGCATTCGCAAAAAGGTTACCCTGAGAATGGGCTACAAAAAGTAGCTTAAAGCCTTTAAGGACCCAGTTATCGATCTTGGCCTGATGTTCTGAATAGTTAGCGGTAGTAGGTGGATTTCCCATCAATGATGTAAGGCTTTGAATAGTATCAGCCCGAAATTTATCACCAATAGCTTCATATAGAGCAGCAGTCGAAGAGGCAGCTTCAATAATACTCGACCACCAAGGGCCATCGCCTCTCATAATTTCAAAAAAGAGCTCATAACGCCCTTCCAATATGCGGTCTTGCTCCAAAAGACGTTGTTCGAAGGTTTCAACAAAGTCTTCAAAACCATCGGTGTAGTTGTAAAAAACCTCATACTGGATGGAGTCTCCTGTAACCGACTTTTCTCCATGGATTCTTTTTAGCTCTTCTTTTGCTCTGTTTGCTCCACTTGGCGTAGTGTTAACACCATTAAAAAAAGCGACGACCACATCTGTGTTTCTACAAATATCTCCTTCAGTGGTTACCTGTGCAGACGCTGTAAAAGTCAATACCGATGAGAGGAATAGGCCAATACTTAAAGGTGAGATGTATCGAATAATTTTATTCACAGGTATCTCCTTTTGGAATCGACCAGGAAGTACCATTCAAGGCTCTGGCAAAGGCGAGATACGCTAATAGTCTTTCTTTCGTATTCGTTGTTATGGACTCAAGCTCTTGGGATACTTGCGCCGGTTGCTTACTATTATTACGTCCATCAAAGCGGCTATAAATACAATGATCAGCTTCTGAAAGTTTTCTATTGGCACTTTTGACCGCGTTGATATCTGTTAGATCAATGATCAAAGTTTGCTGTAGTGCTTTAACATACTGCTCAACTGCCTGTTTCTGGTCCAGTTCGAGGTAGTTATTATCGATATATCTTTCAATATCATCCCTAATGCCATTATCGTCATTATCCACACCAACAAGTGTCGGCTCTCTTTCCAAATTAGGGAGGGTTTCTGGCAACTCCAGTTCTTCTTCTGATCCTGACGCAGCAGGAGGCAACGTATTGCTCGGTTCCTCTTCTGATACTGGCGCAACAGGAGGCAACGTATTGATCGGTTCTTCTTCTGATACTGGCGCAACAGGAGGCAACGTATTGATCGGTTCTTCTTCTGATACTGGTGCAGCAGGAGGCAACTTATCATTCGGCACCTCCTCTATTTTTCTTAAATCATGACATCCCATAAACATGGAAACTAATGGGACAATTAAAAACCTTATTTTCATATAAATCTGCTTTATTAACTGAACTGCTAATTCTGACGCATGTTCCTTACTCATTGAGTACAACAAGCAAGTAGTGCCATGTGTAACGAATCATTTTTGTTACTTGAACTTATTTTATAACTAGCTTTTCACCCATCAAACATGCCTCCAATTTCACCTAGCACGGATATTGAGATCTAGGTTTTCCATATGGAGTGATAGTTAGTAAGTGGCGCTGAAATGGCGGCTAAGCTAGTCGCTGACAAGTTGTCAAAGAACGCCGATATGGTTGTCGGCGTTTGGTTGTTTACCTAGCTAAATTACTACTATTTATAAAACTAGTATTTTCTACGATTAATAGTGAAGGTAACTTTTGCGTCTCCGGTTACAACATTGAAATAATCAAGTTTTCCGGTACAAATCGCACGATCTCGGTAACTTCTGCTCTCATTCTCTGCGATTACTTTTTGAGGCAACATAGTGCCTGTTCGCGGATCGATTAAAGCAACAAAACGGAAATGACAACGCGGTGCGTCATAGACTGAACTATCACTATACTGATATTCAAAATCAACCAAGCGAACTACATTGGGATAATTGCTAGAGACATTGAAACGGTCACTTGATTTAGCGATAATGGTGTCTTGAGGGTTTGGTGAGTATCGAGATGTTTGATAATCTTTACTGGTTAATTCTACATCATAGATTCTAGATTCATTCTTAACCTCAACGGCAATATTAGCGAATGCAGAAGAACTTAAAAGTAAGGCTGAAGCAACAATTGCTCTTTTGAACATGGATTTGTCCTTTATATTATTGTTTTAATAATGACTTTTTAATTATTAATAAGTCGTAGATAAATACCCATCTTTTACGTCACACAGGGGGAATCTTCGTCAGAATTCATTTCTAACTTAATTAAGTGTTTATAGAGAATAGGCAGCTAAGGCATGACGGAAAACTTAGGTTCTCTGATACAAGAACCCGAATATAACCGTCTCACCAAATTTAAATTTTATATTGTTTTTTCTAGATGATAGATCGAAGATATTTAGTTAATACAGGAAGTTAACTCCATCTTTCTTATTTTAAAGTTTGGGCTTTAGAGCCTATCAAAAACCTAATTATTTAGGCTGTTTACCACCCTGGTTATGCCTCATTTCCTAGTGGCATTTCAGCAGCATCAACATTCGTAATGTAGACTCTAAAGTACACAATAGAGCCAAATATCAATAAAACAGGGGACAAGATTGATGTGAGTATCCCTGTCGCTACTTCTAACACCGGATAAACCTCTCCGATATACCCAATCACGAAATTAAGGATAAAATTAATGATACCCAGTAACATCGATATTTTAATCAACTTCATAGTGATACCTTTGGTATCTCGCCAACTTTTTTCCAACGCAAACAGTGGAGATTTATTATTTAGTACAGCTTCGAACTCTACGAAACTGTATCGCGCAGCTAGATACAATCCCGGGATAATCAGTGCAATCGTTCCAACTAAAACAATTAAAGAATAAATAATATAAACGATCATTAATCTGGACCAAACTCTCCAAGATACGGAGCGTTCAATATCAAACCCATTAGTAGACGAAGCCATAAAATTGATAAAAATAGCGATTAGATAAGTGTAAATAGAAGAATATACACATAGATACACCGCGTAGACCCAGAGGTTTTCTGATACATAAAATGAATGTTCAAGCCATACGCCTAAACATGACATCGTGATGATGAAACCGCCGAAAATTTTAAATATGCTTTTAAAATTTGAGCAAGTGAAATGTAAGCATTCAGATAGAAGAGTTCTCATAAACTGGTCTTTATTTAATATAATTTGAACAGGATTCATCACCCAATAAACATTGGGTACTTCCGAGGCACTTCGTAAAGCAATCTCACCATCGATTAAATTGACAAATAAGTCATTTAATAACAGTACCTTACGAAAACCCTGGCATCATACACCAGGAATAAATAGAAATATTGTATATATTTGCACACAAATAAAGAAACAGCATGAATATGTGTGTCGCTTGTCATTTTTTATATGACTCTGCAGCCTAACCGAGGTATTCGTTCAAATTATTCATTTAGCACGATGATTGGTAAATATGATCAAGAATGTTCGTCAGAAAATAAAAACGCCGACATTATTGTCGGCGTTTTACTCTGGACCTATTTCGATAAGTATCTACTTCGCCAATGTACTCAAAAACTCGGCTTCAAACTCTTCATCAGCCTCTCGGATTAGACATCCCACCAGCCAATCGATGCTTTGATGGTCGAGCTTACTGTTCACGACGAATGCTTGCTTTACACCAAACTGATCCAACTTGGCCGAGCCGTAGTTCTTGAATGATTTATTGCCGTGGTAATGGAGTGATTTAATCGCCTCTGTATTCGGTTCTGGTAAGGCATCAAGGGTGTTGGCAAGCTGAATCACCAACTCCATTGGATTCTTCGATGAAGAAATACGATACAGAAAACCACCCTCCACTCTTTGGCGAACCCAGTAATCAAACCCACTACAATCCATCACCTTGTCGCTGACTAAGGCAGCTTCACTGCGATAGCCACACGGCTCTACCACAACAGGTGTGTGTTTAAATTCTGGTTGGCCTGAAGCTGCATCGGTATGAGGCAAGATCAGGTCACACGGCTTGCTGTCTTTTGCGGTTGGCGCATTCCAGTGAATAGGCATAAACACCTGTTCACGGCGCATCTCTTTGGTCACCACTAAGCGAGCTTGGCATTCACCTTGTGCGCTGCGCACTTTCACTACCGGATTAATAGTGGCGTGGTTGAAAGCATCTAAGCCAAACTCTTCTAAACCAAGCTCTGCAACCGTATCTGGGTGCATGGCGACAAAGGGTTCTGGTGTGTGTTCACCTAAACCTGCGGCTAAGCCAGTTCGGCTCATGGTGTGCCATTGGTCTCGGATTCGACCTGTGTTCATAATAAGTGGGAATTCGACACTGGTATCGGCAATCGGCTTGTCGTGCTCAACCGCTACAAACTGCGCTTTGCCCGATTCAGTAAAGAACTCGCCATCGGTGAACATGCGCTGCTCGATGATTTCTGGTTGATATTCAAGTACTGGCCATTGCTGCGGAGTCAGTTCACCATAGCCTTTCTCATCTAACTGAGTAAGTCCGATTAAGCATAGATCGCGAGCTTTACCTGTCTCATTACCTAGGGCTGTCATCTCGCAATACTCTTTGAAGATCTCGCCTTCGTGGCGGTAATCAAACTGCTCTTTGAATCCCATTTTTTGCGCGACTTCTTTTAATATCCACCAATCAGGTTTCGCTTCTCCAGGGCTTGGTAATACGCGGCGTTGGCGTGAGATTCGACGCTCAGAGTTGGTTACGGTGCCCGACTTTTCACTCCACCCTTGCGCGGGTAGCACTACATCGGCCAAGCGAGTGGTTTCCGTATCGGCAATGCAGTCCGACACCACCACAAACGGGCATTTCTCCAAAGCAGTTTTGATTTTTTCGCTATCTGGCAGGCTCACAACAGGGTTAGTAGCCATGATCCACACCGCTTTTATCTTGCCTTCATTCATGGCATCAAACAGGTCGATGGCTTTCAAGCCTGCGTGAGTGGCTAAGCTGTCGGTTTGCCAAAACTTGCTAACGGTTTGGTGTGATTGTGGATCACCAAATTCAAAGTGCGCGGCTAAGGTGTTGGCTAGGCCGCCCACTTCACGCCCACCCATCGCATTCGGTTGGCCTGTTACCGAGAATGGGCCCATGCCCGGCTTACCGATTTTGCCGGTCGCTAAATGACAGTTAATAATCGCGTTTACCTTGTCACACCCTTGTGTGGATTGGTTCACGCCTTGGGAATAGATGGTGAGCACTTTCTCTTTAGATGCGAACAACTGATAGAACTGTTCGAGTTGTTGCTCGCTAAGCCCAGTCAGTTCAGGAACGCTTTTGTTGCCCCAACCTGATTCGGTATAGCGGTAATCTGTGGCTGTTCGAATCGCTTCCGTAAAACCTTGGGTATGATTTTCAATGTAATCAGAGTCAAGCTGGTCGTTATCATCTAAGTAAGCCAACAAACCATTGAATAGAGCGACATCGGAACCAGATTCCAATGCCAAGTGTATATCGGCAATCTCACAGCTGTCGGTGTAGCGCGGGTCAATGACGATCACTTTCATGTCTGGGTTAGCTTGCTTGGCTGCTCTTAAGCGTTGAAACAATACAGGGTGACACCAAGCGAGGTTTGATCCAGTGATTACGACCACTTCGGCTTGCTCTAGATCTTCATAACAAACAGGAACAGTATCAGTACCGAACGCGCGCTTATGCCCAACCACACTAGATGCCATACAAAGGCGAGAGTTGCTGTCGATGTTAGCGCTACCAATAAAACCCTTCATCAGCTTGTTAGCCATATAGTAATCTTCAGTCAGTAGTTGGCCTGACACATAAAAGGCGACAGAGTCTGGGCCATGCTGTTCTATCGCTTGTTTGAACTTGTCTGCCACCAGCTGAGATGCGCTACTCCAAGGTAGAAGTTGTTGTCCGCTTGCGACTCTTTGCATCGGCTGAGTTAAACGGCCAATTGGTGTTACGGTGTCTCCCAGTGCAGCGCCCTTTGTACACAACTTGCCATAATTCGATGGGTGATCTTTATCGCCACGCACTTCCAATTTCCCCGAAGCAGTAGGCCTTACTTCAATACCACAACCTACGCCACAGTAAGCACACGTTGATTTGATCCAATCCTTGTTTGAACTCATCACTCTTCCCTCGTGCAATGTTCTTTTTATTGTTTCCACCGTTCTAACAGAGCGCCTCTTACTAACCACTCTTCGCGGTGAAAATTTCTCTTTTTTAATAAAGCAATTTACGCACCACTATTCACCCCTTTCCCAATCAAGAAAAATAACCATCAATTACAACAACTTAAAATAAAATCACTTACAGAAAATAATGTTAATTAAATGCTATCGAGAAAATATTGAGATTTTTGCACCATGTTGATCAATTTTGCACCACAAAGGCTCATTTTCATAAATGTTCCCTTCCTCAAGCCTACCACTTTAGGGGTAACTGAGTCGTTTATCATTTAATTAAGCCACTAATTTAAAATGTTATTTTTATTTTCCTCGATATCTATTTTTATCTGGCACCCTACTTGCTGTCCTATTTACCAACAACTCAAAATTTACAGTTTTCAGTTCATTGGAAGAACAGCACATTATCCACCAGAGAGTGGGCAGTTTTAGAAACGCTAGGAAGCCAGCAAAAAAGGAATTTACTATGAGCAAACAAAAGATTGTCGTCGTTGGTAATGGCATGGTTGGCCACAAATTTATCGACAACATTATTCAAGCTGACTCAGACCAATATGAAGTCATCACTTTTAGTGAAGAATCACGACTTGCTTATGACCGTGTTCAGCTCACGGCATACTTCAACGGTAAATCAGCCGACGACTTGTCTTTGACGAGTGAAGCTTACTACCAAGAAAATGGCGTCAAATACCTAATCAATGCCAAGGTCACTGAGCTAGATACTGAAAACAAGGCGGTCGTGACTGACACTGGTCATCGTGAAAGCTATGACAAACTGATTCTCGCAACAGGCTCATTCCCATTCGTTCCACCAATCCCAGGTAACGACCAAGAGCACTGTCACGTCTACCGCACTATCGAAGACCTTGATGCCATTGAACTATCGAGCAAGCAGAGTAAATCTGGCGTGGTTATCGGTGGTGGTCTACTGGGCTTAGAAGCCGCAAACGCAGTTAAAAACCTTGGCTTAGAAACACATGTCGTTGAATTTGCACCTCGCTTAATGGCAGTTCAACTCGATGACGGCGGCGGCGCCCTACTAAGACGTAAAATTGAAGACCTAGGCGTACAAGTTCACACAGAGAAAGCGACCTCTGAGATTGTAGAGGGTGAAAATGCTCGCTACCGCATGAACTTTGCCGATGGCACTCACCTTGAAACCGATATGATCGTGTTCTCTGCAGGTATTCGCCCTCAAGATGCTCTGGCTCGTAGCTCGGACATCGCGATAGGTGAACGTGGTGGTATCGTGATTGATGATTACTGCCAAACCAACATTGATGATGTGTACGCGATTGGTGAATGTGCGCTGTGGGATAACAAGATCTTTGGCTTAGTGGCTCCGGGCTACTCGATGGCGAAAATCGCAGCAAGCCATATCCTTTCCAATGGCGAAGATGAGAGCAGCTTTACGGGTGCCGATATGAGCACCAAGCTTAAATTGCTGGGCGTAGACGTAGCCAGTATTGGTGAAGTGCATGGCAAAACCGAAGGCGCACAGTCTTACACCTACAACGATGAAATTGAACAAGTTTATAAGCGCTTAATTATTTCTGCTGATGGCAAGAAGATCGTCGGTGCTGTGCTAGTGGGTGACGCAGACGCGTATGGTTCACTGCTGCAAATCAAACAAAATGATATGCCTCTGCCAGAGAACCCGTCGGTATTGATTCTTCCAAACCTTGCTGACGACTCAGGCAGTGCAATGGGTGTCGAAGCCCTACCAGACAGCGCCGTGATTTGTTCATGTTTCGACGTGACCAAAGGTGACATCAAAGAAGCAGTATCAGCAGGCTGCACCACAATGGCAGCGCTGAAAGAATCGACCAACGCTTCGACGGGTTGTGGTGGCTGTTCTGCCCTTGCTAAACAAGTATTAGATAGTGAATTGAGCAACTTGGGTGTGGAAGTCTCTAACGACATCTGTGAGCACTTTGCTTACTCTCGTCAAGAGCTGACCGACATTATTCGCGTCAATAAAATCAAAACCTTCGATGAGCTGCTTGAGTCTCATGGTCAAGGCTTAGGCTGTACCGTTTGTAAGCCTGCAGTGGGTTCGATTCTCGCCTCTTACTGGAACGACTACATCCTGAAGGACGAGCACATCGAGCTGCAAGATACCAACGACATCTACCTTGGCAACATGCAAAAAGACGGTACCTACTCTGTGGTTCCACGTATTGCCGGCGGTGAAATCACACCAGACAAATTGATTGTGCTAGGTGAAGTGGCAAAAGAATACGACCTTTACACCAAGATCACCGGTGGACAACGTGTCGATCTATTTGGTGCACAACTCAATGAACTGCCAGCCATCTGGAAAAAGCTGATTGATGCAGGCTTTGAAACTGGCCACGCCTACGGTAAATCGGTTCGAACCGTGAAGTCGTGTGTCGGTAGCACTTGGTGTCGCTACGGCGTCAACGACAGTGTTGGCCTCGCGATTAAACTAGAGAACCGCTACAAGGGCCTGCGCTCACCACACAAGATCAAATTCGCCGTATCTGGCTGTACTCGTGAGTGTGCCGAAGCGCAATCAAAAGACATTGGTGTTATTGCGACAGACAAAGGTTGGAACCTTTACGTCTGTGGTAATGGCGGCATGCGCCCACGTCATGCTGACCTATTCGCGACCGACCTAGACGAGCAAACTCTTATTCAATACATCGACCGCGTGTTGATGTTCTACACACGTACTGCTGACCGCCTACAACGCACTTCGGTTTGGATGGAGAACTTAGAAGGTGGCTTGGAGTATCTCAAAGAGGTAGTGATTGAAGACAAACTCAATGTCGCTGCTGAGCTAGAAGCCGACATCGCGCTCAATATCGAAAACTACCAGTGTGAGTGGAAGACCACTATCGAGAATCCAGTGAAGATGAAGCGCTTCCAACACTACATCAACAGTGAAGAGATGGACTCTAGCCTGTCATTTATCAAAGAGCGTGAGCAGCGCTTCCCGAAGCCTTCGGTCAATACCGACCAAGAAGCGGAACGCAACCAAGCGTTAAACAGCACTGAACAGATTGAAATTACGGAAGTCTCGTAGCCAGTTTGGTCGTTAGCAGCCCCTTCGATCTCGGCAACACGCTGCTAGCGACCTTCTTTACGATCTTCTTTTTTACGAAATTGAACAAAATCAAAGACTCAACAATTTGACAAGGAGACTGTCATGGAAAACTGGACCACTGTTTGCTCCCAAGAGGAACTGTCACCCAATGCGGGTGTGTGCGCCAAAGTAGCTGATCATCAAGTCGCCATTTTTTACTGCAAACGCAGCGACAAGCTTTATGGCCTATCGAATTTCGACCCTGTGGGCAAAGCCAACGTTATGTCTCGCGGCATTATCGGCTCGTTAAGTGGAGAACCCTATGTGGCCTCCCCACTCTACAAGCAGCATTACCACTTAGAGACAGGCGCTTGTTTGGAAGAACCTGAACATGCCCTAACTCGCTTTGAAGTGCGCAGGCAAGGCAACCAGATTCAAGTACTGGCACCCGAAGCGTTGGCAAGTTAGTCATCTGACGACCAGTCAGCAACTAACAACAAGTTATCACCTAACTAAAAGGTTGTACTTTCAAATTCACCCATTAACATGCCTTAGCCGCCTATAATTAACAGTCTAGGCAAGCTACGGAGTTGGCATGTGGACGGCTAGATAAATCTAGACTCTTTCCATATTTAAAGGATTTAAAACATGGATAACTCAAAATTTTCGCTGTTTTCGTTTACAGGTAAGATGAAGGTCTTACACCTCAGCTGGATGGCCTTTTTCATTACCTTTGTGGTGTGGTTTAACTTCGCACCACTACTGCAGATGGTAAAAACCAGCCTAGGGCTAACCACTGAAGAGATCAAAACCCTTCTCATCTTAAACGTTGCCTTAACCATTCCAGCGCGTGTCGCGATTGGTATGCTTACCGACCGGTACGGTCCAAGACTTGTCTACTCTTCGCTACTCGCGATCTGTTCGATCCCGTGTTTCATGTTCGCACTGGCTGACTCTTTCATTCAAGCTGCCATTGCTCGTTTCCTACTTGGCTTTATTGGTGCTGGCTTCGTAGTTGGTATTCGCTTGGTATCTGAATGGTTCCCACATAACGAACTGGGTACAGCGGAAGGTATCTACGGCGGTTGGGGTAACTTTGGTTCAGCAGCGGCAGCATTCACTCTTCCTACTCTAGCATTAGTATTTGGTGGCGAAGATGGCTGGCGTTACGCGGTTGGTATCACCGGTGTAATGAGCTTACTGTTCTCTGTTGTGTTCTACAAAAACGTATCCGACACACCAAAAGGTTCTACCTACTTCAAACCAGCTCGAGTAACAGCAATGGAAGTGACGTCTAAGGGTGACTTTTTCTTTCTACTCTTCATGAAGATCCCTATGTACGCGGCACTGGCTCTACTGGCTTGGAAACTGTCTCCATCAGGTATTGGCATGTTGTCTGACACAGCGGTGTACGGTGTGTATGCAGTACTTGCAGCCTTGTATGTATATGAAGTCACTCAAGTTTGGAAAGTGAATAAGAATGTATTCAAAGAAGAAGTGCCAGAGATTCACCAGTACAAGTTTAAGCAAGTTGCGGTATTAAATGTTCTGTACTTCGCGACTTTTGGTTCTGAGCTAGCAGTGGTTTCTATGCTGCCACTGTTCTTCTCTGAAACCTTCGAACTAACGCCTGTTCTGGCTGGTATGGTAGCTTCGGCTTATGCCTTCATGAACTTGATGTCTCGCCCAGGTGGCGGTTGGATTTCAGACAAATTTGGTCGTAAACCAACCCTACTTATCCTAACAGCAGGTTTGGCTGTGGGTTACTTCGCAATGGGTCAAGTAGACAGCACATGGCCTGTATGGCTAGCGGTTGTTGCTGCAATGGCGTGTTCTTTCTTCGTACAAGCGGGTGAAGGTGCAGTATTTGCAACAGTACCTCTAATCAAACGCCGTATGACAGGCCAGATTGCTGGCATGACAGGTGCTTACGGTAACGTGGGTGCGGTGGTTTACCTAACGGTACTTTCATTCGTAAGTTACCAGACTTTCTTCCTTGTGATTGCTGCAACGGCGGTTCTTGGCTTCGTTACTCTGATGTTCATGGAAGAGCCCAACGGTCAGATCGCTGAAGTGAACGACGATGGTAGCGTGACACTAATCAACGTATCTAGCTAACCACTCATTGAATCGGGAGGAGTAACCGGGCTTGCGACACTTGGTTACTTCGTTCAAAGGCTCTCGCTTTACTGAGAGCTTTTGTTCTTTCTCAGATGTGCTCTCAAGCAGATGAGAAGACGGCCTGTTAAGAAGAAGACCAGTTATGACGATTTCATTCAGCCAAGGGCAAGTCATCAAGCCAGAAACCAATAACCAACTGACTTTGAAGTTTGGTGGTTATTCGAATAAAGGCGTACGTGACGAAAACCAAGACGCCATCATTGTAAAACATCCGAAGACTCGTGCAGAACAAGAACTAAAAGGCAGTGTTGCCTGCATAGCCGACGGAGCCAGTTGCAGTGAACACGGTCAGAAAGCCAGTCACACCAGTGTGATGCAGTTTATTGACGACTATTACGCGACCCCACAAAGCTGGAGCATTCAGCGTTCAGCGCAAAAAGTTCTAACTTCGCTTAATTCTTGGCTCTTCAACACCTCTGTTTCTAATATTCATTCCGCACAACAAGTTAACCACAATGCCTTAGTTTCGACTTTCAGCAGCGTGATATTGAAATCGAACACCGCTCATCTATTCCATGTGGGTGACAGCCGCATTTACTTGCTAAGAGATGGAGAATTACGCCAACTGACCCGTGACCACACTCGTAAGAACATGGGACAGAAGCATTACTTAACCAGAGCATTAGGCATGGATAATCAGCTCAACGTTGACTACCAAACCTTACCCATCAAGAAGAATGACCGCTTTATCCTAACCTCGGATGGTGTGCATGAGTTCGTTTCCCCTAACACATTTAAAGAACACATCGACAAACCCGGTGCAGATTTCGAATACGCCGCTCAAACCATCTGTAACACAGCACTAAGCCACAATAGCGCAGACAACGTGAGCTGCCTGATTGTCGAAGTTACTCACTTACCTACGCCGTCATTAATCGAATTTCACGAAAAGCTCTCTAAGCGCGCTATTCCACCAGCGTTAAAGCTTGGTCAAAGTATCGATAACTTTATGGTGCTTGAGGTGTTGTATGCGGGCACTCGAAGTCATGTGTATCGAGTGATGCAAAAAGAGACACAAACCGAATTCGTCCTAAAGGTGCCTTCGGTTCAATACCATGACGATCCAGCACAGTTAAGGGCTTTCTTTAACGAGCAATGGGCTGGCATCTTGTTGAATAAAAAGAAAGTAATGAAGGTTTACCCAACACCAGAGCATTCTCAATTCTTATATCAAATTTGCGAATTGGTTGAAGGTGTCACGCTAAGGCAATGGATGTACGACAACCCTAAGCCCTCGCTCGAACAAGTGCGTGAGATACTCGAAAAAATCACACAAGGGATTCGTGTCTTGCAGCGTGCCGACATGGTACACAGAGACTTGAAGCCTGAAAACATCATGATTCAGCGTGATGGTGATATCAAAATCATCGACCTTGGTGCGGTGTTAGTAAGAGGAATTGAAGAGGGAGAACAAGCAGACAAAGACCCAACACCACTCGGCGCGGTGAATTACATTGCACCAGAGAGCATTAAGTACAACACAGCTACGACAAGCTCGGATTTGTTCTCTATCGCGGTGATCGGCTATGAGATGCTAACGGGCGAACTACCCTACTCTGAAATGAGCGCACAATCTCTCAAGCAATCACGCCATCATCAATGGGAATACCAACCGCTGACACAAAAGCGAACGGATCTACCGGCTTGGATTGATTTGGTTTTACAAAAGGCGTGTGCAGAATCCCCGACCGAGCGATATCAGGTTTTAGGCGATTTTGTAGCAGACCTTTACACACCTAACCAAAATCTGATGAAACACAAAGCCAAGCAACCATTGATAAACCGCCATCCCATTCAGTTCTGGAAGGTGCTGGCCCTACTTTTAGGCTTAGTAGCATTGGTGGAATTTGGTTTGTTGATTCAGTAGCCATGTCCATCGACAATTCACAAAAAAGAGCGAAAAATTAAAAACTAAATATTTCAGTACCTTATCCAACTAAAAAAGCTAAAGATTTATCAAGATAAGCACTTTAGCTTTTTTCTGTCCTATTCCGCACAATTCGCTTCTCCTTTCCTACCCGAGCCTCTAACTTGAGCATCAATTCACCAAGACGTGAAAAACAATAACAACATAGTTAACTCTCAGCCTTTTTAATAGGAACCAATGATGCTTAATAAAACAACACCACTTTTTGCTTTTGCTATTCTAACCACAGCGACAACGTTCAACGCTAACGCCGCTACGAACTATGAACCGTTTATCGGTATTGATGTTGGTACACGTTTAAGTGGACAAATTGAATCAGAGTCCACGTATTACGGGACTAAAGGTAAAACCGACTTATCTTCATCAATGGTATTTGGCGTCGAAGGCGGTATGACAATCAACCAGACTCATCAAATTAGTATTGGTTATGATTACCGCGGTACCAGTGTCGAAAATAATGAAAATAACGATGATGAACTTGAAGTAGGCACACTATTTACTAAATACAACTACATCGTGCCTATTACACAAAAACTCGCTTGGACAGTGGGCGGCAAACTTGGTTATGAGATGTTCAACTCAGAAGCAGAATATGATGTAGATGATCTAAATGGAATCGTCCTTGGTGCTCAAACAGGACTCGACTACCGCTTTCATGCTTGGAGCATAGGTACCGAAGTAAACTACGTTTACCACACCAATGAACTTGAAGCCAAATGGACTGAAGAAGACGGTAAGACCTACAAAAACACCCAAAAGGTGGGTGATGAGTGGTTACTAATGGCGAACGTGAAATACCACTTCTAACACAGATAGAATTGATTCCCTTTATCTCCCGGTTAGCCGGGAGATAACCTTGGTTTGGGCTTTATCTTTACTGAAGTATGTTTATCGCTTGCTATTGCCTAACTCGGCTTAGCATCAAATAATTCCGCTCTCTCGAAATGACATCGACTCCTTGCCCATGATAAATCAATTCGTTTTTCGAGGTACCCGACAGGAACATTGTGGTATAACTCGCGGCTTGGTAACCATCTAATACTTCAGTAGTTTGAATGGCTTCAGTATTGTAAGAAAACTCAAATTCGCCATCGAAAGATTTGGTTATTTTGCCGTCCACTGAGAACAGTGCAACACCTTCTAAACCATCTCCTTCTATCGATATCGTTGACTCTATATGGCTTCGATACAAATCAACTTCAATTCTTTCTCTCCAAATATGCATATCATCAGAATATTGTTGCACCTCAGTAATGTATCTGCCATTAAGCAAAAGCTTTTTACTAAGCACGTAAAGTGACGCCCCATAAAGAGCAACGGAAGCAATCAGAAGAACGATCCAAGGTTTTAAACTAGATTTTAAGCTAAGTTTTATCAAACTAGATTCATCAGGCTATTCATCATTGAACAACCCCTCCGTTATTTCTGGCAGAGCCTCAATTTCAAAAAAGTAGTTCTCGCTATGATGACGTTTTTTGTCATAAACAGAGAGATTGTAGAGCCCCGCTTTTTCACCAATGAAATAAAAACAATCACATTCGAAGCGTTGAATCACCGCCTCAAGGTCAGGCGAAATAATCATGTCTTTGCGTTTCAACAGTTCATGAGAGCCGATATCCACCACTTCATAATCTCCGTGTAAATAAGGCATTAATTGAGTGTTCGTCACCCGTAAAAAGTTCAAGCAAGATAAGACAATGAACATAATAGAAGCTGACGCCAACAGTATCTTTGCTAGTTTAGTCGCGTTGAAACGTCGAGCACCTGATGGTTCTGTTTCGAGGGAGGCTTGATCGCAATACAGCATGTAGCCGACACCTGCAATCGTGCGTAACTCAACGGATTCAGACATAGCGATGGCAAGTCTAAGTTTTTGTACTGACTTTTGGAGAGAGGAATCCGTGACGATGGTTTCAGGCCATCCTGCTTGCTTTAGCGTCTCTTTATTCAGGACTTGGTTTGAACTGTCTAAGAATGCTTTAAACAAAAGACATTCATTGTAATTCAATGCCCGTTCTGCACGACCTTTTGTGATGGTCATCTTTTCGATATCGAAAACCAAATCACCACAAGAGTACTGCTTATCCACTTTGACTTTTCCCACCAAGATGTTAGCTAAATGAATGTTTATTGTAGTTGAAAAGTGACGAATATACATTAGGTTAAGTGCACTGATCAGACCAAGACATATGCATTCCCAAAACTGATCCATCCCACATGCAACTGATAACTATCACCCATAAAAAAAGCCTCAGTACCTTAAAAGTCACTGAGGCTCTCTTAAACTTGAATCGTCGGCGCGTTAAGTGCGTCTCACTAAGCTTCTTGGCACGAGTTCAATGCCAGCTTGGTAACGCTTAGCCGATGCATTTAGCGCCAAAGCAAACGCGCTGTCTGCAATGACCTCAAATTGCTGCGGCAGTGAGTGAACCTTAAAGGGTAAGAAATCCAATAATCGGTTATCACCAAAAGTCGCCAACTTCACTTGATTGATCAGCTCTGGCTTTTCGACCATCACATCCAACACACCTTCTAACAAGGTGTAAGACATGGTCACAATGGCATCAGGAACTGTGCCTTTAGCAATCCACTCTTCAAACACTTCTCGACCGGATTCACGATCAAAGTGCTCACCGTAGCCTACAACCATTGGCTTATTTTCATCGAGCCCTGTTTGCTGTGTATGAGCCTTATTCGCCGCTTCAAAACCCAACTGGCGTTCGCGTGAAATGTTCAGATCAGGCAGTGCGCCGATTAAACCAACACTGTGAATGTTGTCATCGAGAATCGAATGCGTCAGTTCAAATGCTGCTTCGAAATCTTCACTGATCACGCAGGCAAAATGTTCATCGTCTAACGGACGGTCAATCGCAATCACAGGCGTGCCCGAGTTTTGCAACTTCAAGTAAAACTCGTTAGCGTCTGGCATAGAACTCGCCACCAGCAAAGCATCAATACGACGGCTCACCAACGCTTCCGCGACCTTTCGTTCGGTTTCAGCATCATCATCAGAACAACCAATCAGGATTTGATAGCCCACTTTACGTGAGTTCTGCTCTATCAGTTTTGCCAAGCGCGCGTAACTGCTGTTTTCCAGGTCAGGAATAATCAAACCAAATGAACGGCTATTACCAGCACGCAGCGACGAAGCAGCATGGTCTGGACGGTAGTTATACTCGTCTACCACCGCCATTACTTTCTGCTGAGTCTTCTCACTGATTCTGTATTTTTGCGCCTTGCCGTTAATCACGTAACTGGCCGTGGTTTTCGACACACCGGCTAGTTTGGCAATCTCATCTAGTGTCATATGGGTGACCTGTATTTTGTGCGTAGGATCATATTACCAATCTTCTGATCCTTGGATTAGTTGAATTATATGCTGAATCGATTCAGTATAAAAGCTGAAAGGATTCAGCAAAATCTGAAAAGTGACTTCAATCATCCTTTTGAATGGATTGAGCGTCATTTGTCGTGATTCAACTTCTCGTTATGAACGAAACTGAAATTACGACACGCAGCAAAACTATTTTGGTTAACAGAATTGGCTTTGCTGAATTTTTTTACACTGAATGCTGAACCGATTCAGCCAAGATAAAACAAAGAGCAAGCGACGAGTAAATATTGCTCTAGACTGAATCGTAGCGATACACAAATTCTCAAGCGATACGCTAAAGAGGCACCATGCTTAAATTATCAAAATCTGACATCACTCTTGGTCAAACGGCCGATGACAAATTCAAAGCTATCCAGAACATTGCTGGCGACCTAACCACGAAAGGCTTAGTGGACTCTGGCTACGTTGAAGGAATGCTGAACCGTGAAAACCAGAACTCTACGTTCCTAGGCAACGGCATCGCGATTCCTCACGGCACCACTGACACGCGTAGCCTAGTAAAAGAGACAGGCGTTGCAGTACACCACTTCCCTGAAGGCATTGATTGGGCAGACGGCAACCGTGTTTACGTAGCAATTGGTATTGCAGCGAAATCTGACGAGCACTTAGGCATCCTTAAGCAGCTAACGAAAGTGCTAGCGGCGGACGGTGTTGAAGATAAATTAATGCAAGCGAAATCAGAAGACGAGATCATCGCCCTGCTAAACGGCGAAGTTCAGCTAGAAGCCGACCTAGACGCTTCTCTAGTTCAACTATTGTTCCCAGCAAGCGACATGGTTCAAATGTCGGCGGTAGCTGGCGGTCTTCTTAAGAACACAGGCTGTACTGACAACGCATTCGTTGCTGACCTAGTAACAAAAACACCGACTCATCTAGGCCAAGGCGTTTGGTTACTAGGTAGCGATAAAGGCGTAACGCGCACTGGCGTATCTTTTGTTTCTACAGCGAACGATTGTGAGTTCGAGGGTACACCAGTGAAAGCATTGGTGGCATTCGCGGCTTGCAACAGCGCGCACCAATCTATTCTGGCGAACCTAAGCAAAATGGTTTTCGAAGGTAAACAGCAACAACTGTTAACTGCTGACGTTGCACAAGTGATTGGTCTTCTTAAAGGTGAAGCGGTTTCTACAGCTTCTGAGGGTGATGACAACTGCGCAGTATTCAAGATCAAAAACGCACACGGACTACACGCTCGTCCGGGTGCAATGCTGGTTGCTGAAGCGAAGAAGTTCGAATCAACAATCCGCGTTTCAAACCTAGATGGCGACGGAAAAGAAGTGAACGCGAAGAGCTTGATGAAAGTGATCGCACTTGGCGTTAAACACGGCCACCAACTTCAGTTTGTTGCTGAAGGTGACGATGCAGCACAAGCACTTGAATCGATTGGCAAAGCTATCGCTTCAGGCCTTGGCGAAGGTTAAGGAATCGATATGTCTGATAAACAAATCAAAGCCGTTACTGTAACGCTAAACCCTGCCCTAGACCTGACCGGTGCTATCGACGCACTGAATGTTGGCTCGGTTAGCCTAGTGAATCAAGGTTCTCTGCACGCAGCAGGCAAAGGCGTAAACGTAGCAAAAGTACTTTCTGAGCTTGGCGCTAAAGTGACCGTAACAGGTTTCCTTGGTCGCAATAACGAAGAGGCCTTCTGCCAACTGTTCGAACAAATGAGCGCAACAGACCGTTTCATCCGTGTTGATGGCGCGACTCGCATCAACGTGAAACTGGTAGAGAACTCTGGCCAAGTAAGCGACATCAACTTCCCTGGTGTTCCTGTTAATGCTGACGCGATTAAAGCGTTTGAAGAAACTTTGCTAGAACTGGCTGAAACACACGATTATTTCGTGATTGCGGGCAGCTTGCCTCAAGGCGTATCACCAGAGCTGTGCGCTTCTTGGGTACAACGCTTACGTGACCTAGGCAAGAAGGTTCTTTTCGACAGCAGCCGTGATGCACTTAAAGCTGGTATCAATGCACAGCCTTGGTTGATAAAGCCGAACGATGAAGAGCTATCTCAGCTATTCAATGCAGAGCTGACAACACGTGACCAATGCCAACACGCAGGCCAAGCCCTAAGTGAAAAAGGCATCGATAACATCGTGGTATCTCTAGGTGCTGAAGGCGTTATGTGGCTGAACCAAGGTGAATGGTTACACGCTCAGCCACCACGCATGCAAGTAGTGAGCACAGTAGGCGCAGGCGACACCTTAGTTGCTGGTCTATGTTGGGGTCACATGCAGCAAATGCCAAAACCAGAACTTATCAAATTCGCAACCGCCCTATCTGCTCTAGCCGTTTCGCAGGTAGGTGTCGGTGTAACCAGCCAACAAGAGCTGGATTCAGTACTACAAAATATCCAATTACAGGTGCTTGGTGCTCCAACTAACCAGTTAGACACAAGCAAATAGGACAAAAGGTTTATTATGAATATTACCATTATCACAGCTTGCCCTAGTGGCGTAGCAAACAGCATCATCGCAGCAGGCTTGTTAGAGCAAGCAACAAAAGCACTGGGTTGGAACGCCGCTATTGAATGCCAATCAAGCGTGCTGCCTGAATCTCCAGTATCACAAGACGCTATCGACAGCAGCGACGTTGTGGTTATTGCAGCGAACACAAACGTTGATAAAACACGTTTCGTGGGCAAAAAAGTTTACCAAGCAGCTATCTCTGAGTGCACTTCAGATGCAAAAGCATTTCTAGAGAAAGCGGTAGCAGAAGCAACAGTATTAGACGCTTCTCAAGTTGAAAGCACTGCTGAAGTAACCGGTACTTCAGTAAACTCTTCTACAACAGCAAGCACAGGCAGCAAAAAGATCGTTGCGATTACTGCTTGTCCAACAGGTGTTGCACATACCTTCATGGCAGCGGAAGCGCTTGAAGCAGAAGGTAAACGCCTAGGTCACCAAATCAAAGTGGAAACTCGCGGCTCTGTAGGTGCGAAGAACCAACTAACAGACCAAGAAATCGCAGACGCTGATCTTGTTATCATCGCAGCCGACATCGACGTTCCACTGGATCGTTTCAATGGTAAGCCTCTTTACAAAACAACAACTGGCCCAGCTCTTAAGAAAACTAAGCAAGAAGTTGAGAAAGCGTTCGCTGAAGCTAAGCCATACCAACACACAGCCTCTTCTTCACAAGCAGCACCTGCTGATGAGAAAAAAGGCGTGTACAAGCACCTAATGACAGGTGTATCTCACATGCTTCCTGTGGTTGTTGCGGGTGGTTTGATCATCGCACTGTCTTTCGTATTCGGCATCGAAGCGTTTAAAGAAGAAGGCACACTAGCAGCTGCACTGATGACTATCGGTGGTGGTTCTGCATTCGCACTGATGATTCCTGTTCTTGCTGGTTTCATTGCATTCTCGATTGCTGACCGTCCGGGTCTAGCTCCTGGTCTAATCGGCGGTATGCTGGCTAGTTCAACAGGCGCAGGCTTCCTAGGTGGTATCGCGGCGGGTTTCATTGCAGGTTACTCTGCGAAGTTCATTGCCGACAAAGTTCAACTTCCACAATCTATGGAAGCGCTTAAACCAATCCTGATCATTCCGTTTATCGCGAGTTTGTTCACTGGCCTTGTGATGGTTTACATCGTAGGTGGTCCTGTTTCTGGCGTAATGAGCGCAATGACAGACTTCCTAAACAACATGGGTACGTCTAACGCGATTCTTCTAGGTGTGATTCTAGGTGCAATGATGTGTTTCGACCTTGGTGGCCCAGTAAACAAAGCCGCTTACACATTCGGTGTTGGTCTATTGGCTTCACAAACTTACGCACCAATGGCAGCTATCATGGCAGCTGGTATGGTTCCAGCTCTAGGTATGGGCCTTGCGACTTTCCTAGTGAAAGACAAGTTTGAAGCAGGCGAGCGTGAAGCGGGTAAAGCATCATTCGTTCTTGGCCTATGCTTCATCTCTGAAGGTGCGATTCCATTCGCAGCAAAAGACCCAATGCGTGTTATCCCAGCATGTATGGCAGGTGGTGCACTAACGGGTGCTCTATCAATGATGTTTGGTGCACAGCTGATGGCTCCACACGGCGGTCTATTCGTACTACTGATTCCTGGCGCTATCTCTCCAGTACTTATGTACCTAGTGGCAATTGCAGCAGGTACGCTAGTAACAGGCTTTGGCTACGCAGCACTTAAAAAGATGAGCAGCTCTAAAGTAACGGCAGAGGCTTAATCCCCCTACTCTGGTTAACGGTTCCGCCCGATAACCAGAGGCTCTTGATAACCGGTTTCTTGGTAAAACGGCTCCCTAAAACAAAGGCTCCTCAATTGAGGAGCCTTTTTATTATTCGTGCATTTTCCGGTCGGAATGAGTTAAGTACAATATTGGTATATTTGATTAGCTACTTAGCGTTTCTTCAAAGACACCCAGCTCACGACCAAGCCAAATCGCGCGTACTGTGTGATCCAAAGTTTCTTCACCGCCAGTTACCGGGTGAATAAGCACCGACATATCGCCGCGTTCTTGCTCAAGCCACTCAACAATACCCGACTCTTTGTTAGCAAAGTGAATCTCAAACATCGGCATCTTATGTGGGCCAACCAAACGCTGGATTAATGGGAAAGTCTCTAACACATCTTTACGTTCTGAGAGGATTTTCTGACGCAGTGTTTCTGCCTGCTCTGCAAATCGCAAAGGGAAATAGATATGACCGTGGTACATGGCACCATCCTTTAGAATTATGATGCGAACAGTTTAACCTGCTTTCTCTAGCAAGGACAGCTAACCAATGGCAGCCGAAGTATTAAACATCATGTAGAAGACTGATCTAGCTGATAATTTCTAGAACATTGCGACAAAAACGCCACACGTAATCTAAGTGTGGCGTTTGTATCTAGGCTATAAAATGCCTTAGCAAGAGTTAGCGTTAGTAAATTGAATTAACATTCAAAGGGCTGTTCTTTGGTTTCTCTAGTTTTAACTGTTCAACCGCACTAAGACCTTTAGTGCTAATTCCGCCACTATAAGACTTAGAGCCATCAGCATTAGTCATTGAGGTTTCGCCCACGTTCCAAGCAACAAAGAAGTCACTTAAGTCATAGTTTGAAACATAAGAAGCGCACACCATCATTAAGTCTCCACCAGAAAGCCCAGTCTCGCTAGCACTACAATAGTTCGTATTCGAGTCGCCTTCTCTATCGCCTCGCGCTTTACGATGCATAAGCTTGAACATATTCCAGCCTTCATCTTCACCATACACATCAGATTGGCTTGCGCCGCGTGTATACCAATCATCAATTGCAAAGTTCGATTTCGCCCAGATTTTTAGCTGACCAAACATAACTAATCGTAAACCTGCATCACCATGCGACCACGCATGTTCATTATTAAGCTCCAACCATTTAGGCGCTTTCTTAATATCCGATTTAATGCGATCCATTTCAGGGTTTGCATTGCGACCCTCTAACTCCTGCATATACAACGCAAGAAGGTTATTGGTCACTTCTGTACTACCAGCCGCTAAGAAAGGAGCTGATGCTAAATTATGACCAACTTCATGCCACAACAGCCAGTCATTAACAGGGTTGGTTGGAATGTATGTCCGATTTGCATTAAAGCTTGAGTTCATCACTGGGTAGCCAGAGTGAGCAGCACCAATCGAAATCTGCACGTCATTCACAAAACGATGGCGGAACGCCTTCAGTTCTGTATAAGTGAACCTACGGTGTAAACCATCGCTTTGTTTCCCATCACGCCCGTAGAAGTCACTTGCCGCTTCGGCGAATCGATTCATATCTGTTGCGAATTGGTTCAAATCAGTGGATTCTAGATTCCTAATTGGGGTCGTATAAATAAATGAACCCGTATCGATTTCTGCAATTGGAGCCTCTGCCGATTGAATAGAGTTAATCCACTCTCCCTCTTTCCACCAAGCAGCTTTTAAGGCGCCATCGATGTTAAACGAGACTGCACCAAACTCTTTTACTTTCGGTTGAATGTAAATAAGGCCGCCATATGGAACCTTGAAGGTTAAGTTTGAACCGTCGTACGCATAGTTAGTTTGCATACGCGGAGGGCGCTTCAAACTGGTTTCATGATTCGGCTTACCTGTAAGGTCATCCGCCATCATCACAGTGATCGTTGCAGCTACACCATCACTAATAGTCACATCTTGAAGCTGAGGAGCCCATAAACCTGTCGATTGATTGTTCCCAGCCGAATACGTGACGCCCTTGCCATCAGCTTGGATAAGAACCGAACTTGACGAAGATGCTCCTGAAGTTCGACCCGGATACATTGTAGTATCAACAACGATTTCATGATCCCAGAATGAACGCCCCAACATGATACGAGTCAGAGGTTTCTCCATGTAATTTAATGGATAGCTAGGATTCAACTGTCCAGATAACTCACCTTCACCATGAATCATTCCATTAGCGACTAACGACGCTTTTAGGTCAACAGGACACTGTGCATCAATTGTGTCTGTTTGATGTAAGCCTTCGGTATAACAGTTAAGGAACTGAACAGCTTGCTTGAACCCTAACTCATCTTGTATGTCTGATTCAAAACGGTATGCGTTGTCATTCCACATCCAAACAGACAGGTTATCAAACGCTTGATTCAATTCGCTGTTAGACAGACGCTTACCTTGAGTGCCTTTCGTGCGATAGTAAACCTCGTGCTCGTAGAGCGCTGTAAAGTTAGAACCCAAGTTCGCTGCTTTCACCATACTGTCGACAACGGTTTTACTCACTTCATAGCGATCGAAATCGGCTCTATGATAAGCACCGCGAACAGTCACACCGTCTCCAGAACGAGTCTCTATACAGTTAAATTCGTATTCATACTCGTTCTTACAAAGCTCAGTGCCAACGAATGCCGACTGCAGTTCTTTGATCGCCGCTTCACGCTCTTCTGCCGATTCAACAAAGATACGTGCGGATTTGGTCTCCATGACTGGTACTCCAGACTCATCAAACACTGGTTTCCCTTCAGGGTCTAACTTAGTAACCTCATAAGTCGGGATTTCAAACTTAATCTTGGACTCATCCTTGATCCACTCAACCGTACCATCTTGATTTACCGTGAATGGAGGCTCTCCTTGGTTATCTTGGAAACGCTCAAGAACCACCATTTCCTTTTCGCTCTTCACGTGAAGATTTGGATATGGAGCTTGGCAGTAATAAGAGCTACCGCAGAAAGCTTGGTTTGTCGGCGTAACGTTTTCACCACCAAGAGATACACCTGCGGCATCTGCCAAGCGTCCAATAGGTTCAGGGTTTGTCGTTTGAATCGCATCCATAAATAAGATATTGCCACCGTTATTAACATAGTTGATAAGAGCGGTAATATCGTCTTGGCTTAAGTTCGGGTTATCCAAGTCAGCAACAAACTGGTTAGTCATGCCATCTTGAATCAACTTAGGGGGATATGCCTGAAGGATCAAAATCGGCGTAGTACTCGCATCCAAACCATCAAAGTCACCTGAACCACGCTTTTCTACTGATGCAAAACCATACTGAGGACTAACAAAAAACGTGTACTGCTTACCCATTGTGGAGTGGTGATAAGCCGAATAAGCTTGGTCAATATTGGTGACTGCACTCATCCCAGCAATAGGCAGACCATTATTGAACCACTCAAACAAGTTCGAGAAAAACAACCTCATGCTGCCTTGGTCATCATGCAGTAGGTTTTCGAACGTCGAAACAGTGCACTGTTGTTTGTTGCTATCGATGTGTAATGCGCGATTCGCCCAATAATTCTCTGGGCATGACAGAATACTTGGGTATAAGCCATTACCCATGAACACAACTTTACCTTTGCCTATCTCGCCTGCTGTAACGAATGGAAAACCATAAGTCGCGTTGTCTTCAGAGACTAAAGGAATCGGAGGCATCGAGATGCTTGGGTGTTGTGCGATGTAAGGCTTACCTTCACGAGTCCAAGCCTGTTGCTCACCAAAGTAAAGCTCACGGTTTTTATCAGTTCTTGGCATCACCACAGGGAATGCTCTGTTCGATATGTTTAGAGCTCGCATACCACGGGTATACCCCGTCGCACCGTAAAAGCTACCATTATCATTGAAGACATGAAATGTGGTGACGTTGTGGAAGATTTGCTGCAGAGACTCTGTAACATACTGACCAGAATCCATAGATAAAACGGCAGGTTGACGAACATAATCCATAAACTGAGGCGTTTGGCGCAGCTGCTCATCAATGACTGCCGTTAACCCTTGGCTAAACTGACCAACAAACTCATTAGGAAGTTCGAAGTCTGTACCCTCTATCAGCCCCCCATTTGGCAGAGTTAGGTTGATCAACTCATTTATAACGTTAGGGTACTTTGAAAAGGTATCTTGGACTTCTTCAGATATCTCATAATAACTTACATGATCAACCGCGTAGCGCTCTAGTAATGACTGGATATTCGCTTTCTCTACCACATTATTGGTCACATCAGACAATTTATAAGCAATCTGATTACCCGTAATGGAGCCAAACTCAAACGTATCAATACCAAAAACAATTCTGTCGCCCCACAGGTACTCAAAGGTTCCCTCTTCATCCGTCACGCCCGTCGCGTTAGCCGAAAAGAAACTGATCCCAGAAATCGGCGTACCATTAGCGTCTGTAAGCTTACTACGAGTTAACACCTTGCCTTCAACACTTGGCTTATAAGCATAGGTAGACTCTGCATCTGCAGAAACAAAACCAGCGTTAAGGTTATTGTCCGCATTAGGATCAACCGCAGGAACAACAGTTGTGTCTACGTGTGAACTAGGAGCCTTACCTACTTCATCGGTAGATTCTTCTTCTTTCGATGAAAAGTACGCATCGACAGCATCTTGATCATCAAGTTGCGAGAACACATCCTCAATATCAAAAGCATCCAGCTCTTTTAAACAGATAGCACTTTCAGTCTCACAAACATCAATTGATTCGAGTACCTTGGTAACGTTGTCTCCATGTAATTCTGTCAACTCAAATGCTGTATGAGGCGCATCATTTGAAATCGTGCTTTCTGTGACTTCAGGGAGAGGAGCCGTGAAATCACCTAAGATAAGGTGACCCAAGGTACAACTAAAACTCACGCCTTGTTTTACACTGAACGTTCCGTTTTCAAGATGTATGCCGTCACAGTACACATCTCCAGAAACAAACGCCCCGCTCGACAACAGTGAACCGATGTAAGTTGTTGGGGGAATAATATCTGTTGGTGGAATAATGTCAGTCGGCGGAAGGATATCCGTTGGTGGAACAATATCTGTCGGCGGAAGAATATCCGTTGGTGGAATAATGTCTGTTGGAGGAACCGTATCAGGGCCATCACTATAGCTTAGTGAGTCGTGATTACACCCGGAAAGAGCCGCGGATATGATAGCCAACGCAATTAAGTTTTTTTTCATTGAGCGAAGTTAGTCGTAATTTTAAATGGACCGTTATCTTATAGATTTACTCCGTCTCGATGACTATTGTTTTTTGTCTTAACCACAAAGGCAATTACTCATAAGCGATTGAATAAATTGCTTAAATTAAAGTAGAGCTAAAGACACAATTTTCGTTATTTTCTTATACTAGCTAAAGAAAAACGCCATACCTCTATCGAGATATGGCGTTTCGAAAAAATCATCAATGTTGTTCAAATCAAGGCTAAGGCTTAAGCTTTAAAACTCGGTCAATGTCTTCTGCAGAATGGCGCTCTGGTACTTGTTCCCACTCTTCGCCCCATGAGCGGTTAATAATACGACCGCGTTGGAAACCCTCTCGCGCTTCAAGCAACTTCGCCCAGCGAACGACATTAGTGTAAGACTCCACTTGTAAGAACTCAGCAGCATCATAAAGGTTACCGAGTACTAGGTTGCCATACCAAGGCCAAATCGCCATATCAGCGATAGTCAGCTCTTCTCCAGCAACAAAGGTACTGTTTGCTAACTGCTTATCCAGTACGTCTAGTTGACGCTTAGCTTCCATCGCGAAACGGTTAATTGGGTACTCTTGCTTTTCATCTGCGTAAGCGTAGAAGTGACCAAAGCCGCCACCTAGGAATGGGGCTGAGCCTTGTGCCCAAAATAGCCAGTTAAACGTTTGAGAACGAGCAGCGCCCTCTTTCGGTAAGAAGTGACCAAACTTTTCAGCCAGATGAACAAGAATGGAAGCCGATTCAAAAACGTTCACATCTTCACTGCCAGACTTATCGACCAAAGCAGGAATTTTCGAGTTAGGATTTACGCCAACAAAGCCAGAAGAGAATTGATCCGACTCGCCAATGTTGATCAAGTACGCATCATATTCAGCTTCTTTCACACCCGCGGCTAGTAGCTCTTCGAGCATGATCGTCACTTTTTGGCCATTCGGTGTGCCAAGAGAGTAGAGTTGCAGAGCATGTTCACCAACAGCAAGATCTTTGTCGAATCGAGCGCCAGATTCAGGGCTATTAATATTTGCCCACTTGTTACCACCGGCAGCATCGTTAACCCACACTATCGGTGGTGTGTATTGTTCTGACATGATATTTCCTTATTAGTATAGGGTCTTACCAACAGATATTAGGTCACATTTACTCGGTTAAAACCCCTCAATGCGTTTTCTTTTCAAACTGTTAAGCATGCCTTATTCCAGAAAGACATATCCAACATACAGCCCCCTTTGTCTAAGCGTTCACAAACCAGTCCAGCGCAAAATTGATGTTGGTTAAAGCAAAGTATCATTTAGTGACAACACCTCTAGAGCTTCAATAAAGCTGTGATAATATCGACGCATTACAACAAATAGGAATTTGGCAATGTCTTCAGATTACAATGGCTCAAGCGCGGCATACGCTCGCCAAGAGCAAGGTTACCGTGAGAAAGCACTCAAACTTTACCCTTGGGTTTGTGGTAAGTGTGCACGTGAATTTGTTTACTCGAACCTAAGAGAGCTGACTGTTCACCACGTCGACCATGACCATACGAATAACCCTGAAGACGGCAGTAACTGGGAACTATTGTGCCTTTACTGTCACGATCATGAACATTCTAAATACACAGACCACGAACGCTACGGCGTCGACGCCACAGCACGTTTAGATGACCACCAAACGGCGACACATAACCCGTTCGCGGATCTAGCGAAAATGATGAAAAAGTAAAACGCTCTTCATTCCTGGCTCGATAACAAGAAACCCCAGTATGTCGCCATATTGGGGTTTCTTTTATCTGAGGTCATATAGGTTCTCGCAGGATCAAAAAAGCCTTCCGAAGAAGGCTTTTGAAAATCTGTTTTAAACTATGCTGCAGCTTGCTTGCGAGACTCTTCAATCTGTTTCTCACGTTTCTTTAGTGTCAGCTTATCGCGGTAAGAGAACCACACGTAAGACACAACCACTAAGAAGAATAGGTAAGACAATGAGAAGATGAATGGTGACTGGATAATATCGTTAGAGATACCCCAAGACACACCTACCACTGTTACCGCGATTTTAGCAAAGAAGCCACACAGTAGAAGCACTAGAGCTAACTGAGGGAAACGTGTGCTGCGGAATGCAAGCCAGTAGCAACTTCCCACTGCAAGTGCTGCAATGTAGAAACCGAATAAGAAAGAATGAATATGATCAGCGGCTGCTACACCACCAGTAATCGACATCAGTAGAATTAAAAATAGTTTCATAACACTTGCCTCTTAGTAGACTAGAAACGCATCCTTTCAAATTTGAAATCTCAGTTTGCGGACTATTTTCCCACTTTTTACGGACAAAACAAGCCCAAAAAACGAACAAATTGTAACCAACAAGAAACACAAAGCACCATGTTAACAATCAATTAACATTCATAAATTCAACAAACTAAGTCCCCTCTAGGGTTGTGGCGATTAATGTCCAATTTGATTTATTTTGTTACACAAAATTAACCACAGAAATAATTTAAAATTAATTGCAATGATGTGATGACAGCACGGTTTGTAGGGGCACTAGCAGGAAGAGATTGGGTAAAAGCATGAATACTGGAGCCTAAACCAGCAAAGTGTACAAAAAAGAAAGGTGTTAACAACAACTGCAACACGCATAAAAAACAGTTCTTTAACAACTCAAGTTTAATTTTGATAAAAATGGAAAAAGAGATTCCAATCACATTTTTATTGGTTATAATCCGCGCTCTTTTGCGCTATCTGTTGATAAACGCAAACTAATTTTGAAGAAACAATCACAATAACCCGTCTTTAGTCCTGTGGCTCTCACTAGACCAAAGACAAAACTGAGAATAAAAATGAGCAAGATTGATAAAGCTACACGTATCCTGCTAGCAGGCTTCTGTATCAACCTTTGTCTTGGCATCCTGTATGCTTGGAGTGTATTTAACAAAGCCCTACAAGGTGAAGGCTGGTCTGCAGCTGAAGCATCAGCACCATACGCGACTGCAACAATCACATTCTCTATCTGTCTTCTTGTTGCTGGTATCCTACAAGACCGCATGGGTCCACGTAAGATCCTAATTCTTGGTACAGCTCTTACTGGCCTTGGCATGATCGCATCAGGCTTTGCGACTTCTCCACTAATGCTAAACATCACATTTGGTGTTATGGCAGGTGCTGGTATCGGCTTCGGTTACGCATGTCTTTCTCCTTCTGCAATGAAGTGGTTCCACCCTTCTAAGAAAGGTATGGTTAACGGTCTTATCGCAGCAGGCTTCGGTCTAGCGGCAATTTACCTTGCTCCAGTTACTGCTGCTCTTATCGAGAGCATGGGCATCCAAACAAGCTTTAAGATTCTTGGTGTTGGTGTACTAGCAATCGCTGTACCTCTAGCAGCAACAATCAACAACCCACCAGCGGGTTACGCTCCAGCTGAACCAAAAGTAAAAGCTGGCCAAGCTCCAAAAGCGGTTAAGAAGAGCGAAGACCTATCTTGGAAAGTAATGCTGAAGACTCCTCAGTTCTACTCTCTATGGATCATGTACGCATTCGCAGCTTCTGTTGGTCTAATGATCATCGGTAACATCACAAGTATCGCAAGCGCACAAGCAAACCTACCGAACGCGGTTTACCTTGCTTCTATCCTTGCTGTATTTAACTCAGGCGGTCGTGTTGCTGCTGGTATGCTTGCTGACAAAATCGGTGGCGTTCGTACTCTTCTACTTGCGTTCATTCTGCAAGGTGCAAACATGGCGCTATTCGCTACGTTTAACACTGAGTTCACGCTAATCATCGGTACTGCAGTAGCAGCGGTTGGCTACGGTACTCTACTAGCAGTATTCCCAACGCTTACAGCTGAGTTCTACGGCCTGAAAAACTACGGTACTAACTACGGCGTGCTTTACACGGCATGGGGTATCGGTGGTGCAATCGGTACAGCGGTTGTTGGTTACTCGATGACTAACGGCGACAGCTACGGCCTTGCTTACACTATTTCTGCAGCAATGATGGCAGTATGTATTGTTCTAGCAATCATCACTAAGCCAATGTCTGAAGCGAAAGCGGCTGAGCTAAAAGCATCTCAAGCTTAATCTGATAAAAGATTGAATTTGAAAAGAAAGAGCTTAACCTTAGGGTTAGGCTCTTTTTGTATCAAGCGACGTATCAAGTGACATTAGAATCCACTCCTCAACTACACCCAACTTACTATCTCGACAACTTCAATCGACTGATTGAACACGCTCAAACGTACTACCCTGACCTTCTGAGCGCCGATGAAACTCGTTGGCTACAAGGTTACAAACGCCTTTCTACACCTAGCCAGTGTTTAATGGTTCGTTTGCTGTCTCGTAAAGGGTGTTGGTTTCGTAGTGATAAACTCGACTACGTTGAAATACCCAACCTCCCCGACGCGCTGCAAGAGCTGAGCACATCCGGCTTTATCGCACTGAGTAATCCTAAAGCTACACACAACCTTGTCATCACAGAGCATGAGCTAGGCTTACACTTGCTCACCAAGCCTGAGCTATTAAACCTATTTCCTACCCTCAAAAGCAGTAAGTCGGCAAAAAAAGACGTGCTATTAGGGCTACTGACTCAACAACCTTTTGATAATTATGAAGCGTTAACATTTGACTGTATTCATGTTATTGAAGCCCAAGTTATCGATGTATTGCTGCTACTCTTTTTTGCCAATACATACCAAGATCTCAGTCAGTTCGTTTTAAGCGATCTTGGCCTCAACACTTTTGAAAGCTACCCATTGAGTAAGCAACGTCGCTTCTTCAACTCCAGAGAGCAGCTCAACCAACTGCTCTCAATGCGCGACGTTCAACGCCAATATTATGAAGGTGACCGTAAGGACAGCGACGTTCTTGAGCACCTTTTGCAATCCTTGCCGTGTGAATCAGAACATCGCACCATCGCGAGAAAACGAGCACGCCTGATCAACGACATTGCTCGTGATCTAGAAAGACTCAATCAGAACGACAAAGCCGTCCATTGGTTTAAACAATCATCACTTCCACCGAGCAGAGAGCGGCTTGCTCGCATCTACGACAAGCAAGATGAGCTAAACCTAATGAGTGACACCGTCACGGACATGAAAACAAGTCCATCCGACGTATCAGAACTTGAAGTCGCCGTTAAGCTTGAGCAGAGGTTGCTACGCAAGCAGCGGCAAAAGGTTCCACGCGCACCAAAGCCGATTTGCGAACAAATTAGGTTGGAATTAGACCTAAGCCAAACCAGAGTTGAACTTGCCGTTAAGCAACATTTTGAAGCTCAAGGTTGGGAAGTCTACTTTTCCGAGAACAGCTTTCTGTGTGGGTTATTCGGCTTAGCGTTTTGGGATGTGATTTTCTCAGATGTGGAGGGGGCGTTTATCAACCGCTACCAACATAGACCGCTGGATCTCTATCATTCCGACTTTCAACAAAAGCGTGAATTGCAAATCAATGCCGTATTCCAAACCATCTCGAGCAAAGGCATTGAACACTTGCTCGATGTCTATGATGAAAAGCTTGGCATTGCTAATCCGTTTGTTCATTGGAATCACTTCCCTAAAGCACTCATCGAACATAGCATCCACTCAGTACCACGAGCCTTGCTGATCGAGCTCTTCAAAGTCATATTGAGTGACCTAAAACTGTTTAGAACCGGAATGCCTGACCTGATAGCTTTTAAAGATGACCAATTTCACTGGATAGAAGTCAAAGGCCCTGGAGACAAATTACAAGACAACCAATGGCGTTGGATAAAGGAATTTGAGCGACTCTCAGTCCCCTTTTCTGTTTGTTACGTTAACCAGTAGGCCTGAATACTGAGCTCTATGCCCACAGCCAAGCCTTGCGAATCGCTCAATCCTATAGAGATCTTGTCTACAAAATTGTCAGAACATGAGCATTTTCAATCGTTTTCGATATAATTAGAAAAAATGCCAAATATCTAAGTACGTATGAATTTGAAAAAACTCTTCATTTTGTCTCTTGTCAGCGTGTTCTCAGGTTGTGCCGTGTACGCGGGTCTAAACTTCGATGAGCTGTTTGGCGAACAACAAGTTCGTGATCGCCAAACTCCTATCCTTTCAGCTCAATCGCAACACTTTCTCAACGAAGTTAAACCGATCATTGATAACCGATGTGTGGTTTGTCACGCCTGCTATGATGCTCCTTGCCAACTAAAAATGTCTTCTGTGGAGGGTATCGACCGAGGTGCAAGTAAAGCACTGGTTTATCAAGGTACGCGTTTAACGGCATCGGCTCCTACTCGCTTGTTTGAAGATGCGTTGACCACACAAGAGTGGCGCGACGCTGATTTCCACCCTGTTCTCAACGAACGTATGCAGAACTCGACCGCTAACTTAGATGCTGGGCTTGTCTCTCGTATGTTGATTCAGAAAGAGAATCATCCACTTCCGCAGCAAACGCAGCTAGAAGGCTTCGACTTTTCCATCGATCGTGACCAGAAGTGTCCGACTATCGAAGAGTACGCTCAATATGAGAGAGATTACCCTACGTGGGGTATGCCTTATGGGATGCCTAACTTAGACAAGACAGAATACGCGACTCTGATGAGCTGGCTAGAAAATGGCGCTTTGATGAACGAACATATTCCGCTAAGTGAAGCTGAGCAAGAGCTGGTTAATACTTACGAAAAGTTCCTCAACAAAAGTTCAAGAAAGAGCCAGCTTTCAGCACGTTACATCTATGAGCACTTGTTCTTATCACACGTTTATTTTTCTGAGTTAGGACAGCCGACACGTTTCTTCTCGATCGTTCGTTCTGCTACACCTCCTGGCGAACCAGTTAAGCGCATCACCACTCGTCGTCCTTATGACGATCCAAAAGTACCACGCGTGTACTACCGTCTTATCCCTGAGCAAGGCACAATTGTCGACAAGACACACATGCCTTTTGCCCTCAACGAAGAGCGCCTGCAAAGCTGGAACACTTGGTTTGTTGATGCCGATTACACTGTAGATAAGCTGCCAAGTTACGATATTGATGTTGCCGCGAACCCAATGACCTCGTTTGAAGCTTTGCCGGTAAACTCTCGCTTTAAGTTCATGCTCGACAACGCTCAGAACACCATCATGGCTTACATCAAAGGCCCAGTATGTCGTGGTCAGTTAGCATTGAACGTGATTAACGACCGATTCTGGGTATTCTTTATCGACCCAGACAAAGCCGATCTTCCAGAGATCAACGCCTTCTATGCAAGCCAACGTGACAATCTTAAGCTTCCAAGTGAACTTGAAAGTAACACGGTTCCTGCAACTAACTGGGTTAGATATTCAAAACAGCAAGCACGTTACCTAGAAGGGAAATCAGATTTTGCTAATAAATGGTTTAAGAATGGCGAGAACTTAACGACAGACGTTATCTGGGATGGCAATGGGACCAACCCGAACGCTGCCCTCACTGTTTTCCGCCACTTTGACAGTGCATCAGTTGTGCAAGGCTTAGTAGGCCCTCAACCAAAAACCGCGTGGGTTCTGGATTACGCACTTTTAGAGAGAATTCATTACCTACTTGTAGCTGGCTTCGATGTTTACGGAAACTTCGGCCACCAGCTCATAACGCGTATGTTTATGGATTTCTTACGTCTTGAAGGTGAAAGTAACTTCTTAACACTACTACCAAAGGATGTACGCCACCTTGAGCACTCAAGCTGGTACCAAAATCAAAGCGTCCAGTTGAGCGACTTCTTGCAACGTAATATCGCACCTTTTGATCAGCCAACTAGCGTGGTGTACAAAACGGCCGATCCAAAACGTGAGTTGCTCGATAAGCTTAAAGATAAGTTGAACCCAATACTTAATGACCGTTATGAGATCGTTGATACTGGCTTTAGCCGTAAAAATGAAGCACTGCTTAAACAGGTAAGCTTGGTTAAAGGTGAAGGCTTACGCCATGTCCCTCAACTCGTGATGATCATGATTGAAGGCGAAAACGGTGAAGAGCAGCTGTTCACCATGATTCACAACAACGCTCACAGCAACATTTCTAGCCTGTTTAACGAAGAAGGTAACAGAGATTACGCTAATGACGACTTAACGCTCGTCCGAGGTATTGTAGGCAGCTATCCAGCCGCTTACCTATCACTGACAGAGAAGGAAATTCCAACTCTAGTGAAGTCTCTACAAAACTTACAGACTGAAGAAGATTACGTGGCGCTGCTTGATAAGTTTGCCATCCGACGCAGCTCTAGTGAGTTCTGGCCATTCAGTGACCGTGTACATCGTTGGTACCAGCAAGACCAACCAATTGAGTTCGGCCTGTTGGACTACAACCGTTTCGAAAATCGTTAGTCCTCAGATGCCGCTTTAAAAACAAAAATCCTCTGTCTTGGCAGAGGATTTTTTGTTTCTGGCTGCGCGGTTAGACAGAGCTCAGCTTAGCCTAAGAAGCTCATTATGTGGCAGAGAACATTCTATATCAGACATGTTGTTGCAACGCCGCTAGAGAGTCTTTAACTAGCTCTGTTAATTCTTCAGAGCTGTTCTTGTATTGCGTTAATGGCTCACTGCTTATCTCAATGTTCTTACACAATTCAAACAAGGCTAATAGTCCTAAGCTGCCAGCCGACCCTTTGAGCTTATGAGCGAGCGATTTCACCTCACGGGCGTTCTCCGCATCATTGGCGTCAGCCATTTCTTTTAACGTTTCAAGGCTGCTTTGTTCAAAGAGCCCGACAATCTGCTTCATCTTGTCCAAACCAAGAATAGACAAGTCGCCTTCTATTACTTTGCTATCAATTATCAGTTTGCTATCAGAAGTGGTCACAGGGCTTTCCTCTTGGTCTGGCTGTTTAACTTTGCTTTCGACTACTAGGTCGCTCTCATTACGCTTTTCACAAAAACCATCTTGGTTTCTTTGGCAGGTCGAATCATTAGGATCAGGCTGTGGCAATAGCAAGGTCTTGCCATCTAGTTGAGTCACAATCAGCCTTGCAAGCGCTTCTTTCTCAAGAGGTTTTGGTAAGAAGCCATCAAAGCCAGACGCCAAATAACTTTCTACTTCTTCATTAAACACATGAGCCGATACCGCCACCATAGGAAGCGCATACTGTGTCGTGCTCTCAGGTAAACAGTCTAAAGCAGATGCTTGAACCTCGATCTCTTTCAGTTGCTGAATAAGCTCAACGCCATCGCAGTCCGGGAGGTTGATATCAACAAGTGCAATATCAAAGACCTGTTCACTGTATATCTGACGAGCTTCTTGTCCGGTTGTGGCAATCACGACCTCATGCCCTAGGTTGTTTAGGAAGCCTTCGGCAACAATGCAGTTCACTGGGTTGTCTTCAATCAACAGCACTTTAGCGCGGATACAGGTTTCAACCATTGCAGCTTTAGTTTCGATTTTTTCACCAGCTTGAAGCGGTAAAGAGAACCAAAACTGACTGCCTTCCCCCTCTTCTGAATGAACGCCAATATCACCATTCATTGCCAACATGATGCGTTTACTGATCGCCAGACCTAGCCCAGTGCCACCCGTTGTGTTTCGACCACTGTTGGTTTGGCTAAACGCATCAAACAAGCACTTTTGTTCGCTTTCATGTATCCCAACGCCCGTATCGGACACTTCAAACATGACGCGGTTTTCATCTTCGAGATCTAAGCTGATGAAGATGTCGACATCACCTTTATCGGTAAACTTAATTGCGTTACCAACCAGGTTATTCAATATCTGGCTAATACGGGTGACATCACCACGCCAGTAGCGCTGTACATCGCTCTCAATATGGTAGCTAAAGCCAAGCTTCTTCTCGGCTGCGCGCCCTTCCATCAATTGATAGGTATCTTGAACCATTTGATGCAAGTCAAAAGACGCAATCCTTATCTCAAGGTGCCCAGCTTCAATTTTAGAGTAGTCCAATACATCGTTGAGAATGGCTAATAAGTTCTTACCGCTGCGGTTAATGATGTCAGCATAGCCCGATTGCAGAGAGTTCAGCCCGGTATCTTTTAGCAAACGGGCCGTACCCAATACCCCATTCATAGGTGTTCTGATTTCATGGCTCATCGTCGCCAAGAAAGCTGACTTAGCACGGCTCGCTTGCTCGGCGGCACTTCGCGCTTTGGCGTGATTCGTCACCTCGACGTTCAGCTTTTCGTTGGTTTGTTGAAGCTGGTAAGTTCGCTCTGTGATCAGCTCTTCAAGGTGCTCTTTGTGTTCTTCTAGCTCTCGTTTCGCTTTAGCCTCACCCACAGCCACCACTTGTAGCGCCTGCGCAGTGTTTCTTGCTGTGATGATCGCCTCACCCATGTGGGCAAGCTCATCGTTACCTTTTACCGAGATATCGATATTGAGACGCCCTTGAGCAATAGACATCAAGGCAGCAGAGTATTCAGCAAGGCGTTTCACGACCGACACATACACCACTCGCCACACAATAAACGCCACTATCACCAAACCAATAATAGAGATCACCGACAGCGACCATTGCGCGAGGCTTAACGTAGAAGTCAGTTCATCTACCGCCTTTTTTGTGCTCAAGTTGGAGTCGTCGATCAGTTGGTTTACCGTGGTGTTCAGCTCTGAGAATAGCTTTAATGTGTTCTGCATCAATAGCTCAGACTTCTTGGTGTTCTCATACTGTTCCAAAGAGATATCAAACACCACTTGGCGCTTTTGTAATTCATGGAGAAGCTGAGACATTTGCTCTGAACGTGTTGGATCCTCTACCGCTTTCACGCGGCGCACCATGATCCTATGATTCGCTTCAAACTCGGTCTGGATTTGGTGGATACGCTCAACATTGGTTACCGTTTGAGTTTCCTCAATTTGGTTAAGCATTTTAAACGCAAGAAGGTGTAATTCGTGAAGACGCTCTGATAGGTCAAGGTCTACTTCCACCAGCGCATCCAAGGCTTGGTAAGCTTTATCGGTTTCTTTAGTTTCTAGCAGGTCATAGATATGGGTAACGTTAGCAACGGCTATGGTTGCGGTATTCAGCACTTGAGTTCGAGTCAGCTGTTCTAGCTCTTCAGCCAATAAGCGCATCTCTTCAACGCGCGACGTCAGCTCTTTGGTTAGCCAGAGTTTACGTTCTACTGAAACGCCCAGTTCAGCTAGCGTGTTGATAACGCTCTGCACGTTATTTTCAAGTTTATGCAGCAGCTCTGAGTCGAAACTATCGACACCCAGGTCTTTGATGTGTTGCAACAAAGACTCGAGCTGATCAAACAGCAGTGTGCCAGCTTCTTTTCGCTCAGCTTCATTTCTCGCATTAGAAAGAGTTTGCACAGACGAAATGATACGATTACTCAACTCAGACACCTGACGAGCTTCAATCATCGCAGGCAAAGCAGAATCGACGACGTTTCTTTCTGTTTTTGCAACAAAGCTAAATCCAGATACCCCGATCAATGCTGACAAAAGAACGAGCATCGCCATCACTAAAAATGAGGCCAGCAACTTGCGTCCAATACTTGCTGAAGCTAACAACATAAAACCTAAACCTTAAAACGTTCTTCTTTACCCCTGCAGAATACGCTATATTTTGCAGTGTTTCTTATCTAAAACCAATAAAACGGCAATTCATGCGCACTAAATCCTTCGCGTCAAAACTTCTTTTATCTTTATTTGCGTTAGCCGCCTCTTCCGCTAGCGCTGATGAGCTATTAAGCCCTATCAAACCGGCAACTGCGACGTCACAAAAAGAGAAGATTTGCGCCATCTACCCACACCTCAAGGATTCCTATTGGTTATCTGTGAATTACGGCATGATTTCCGAAGCCGAAAAATTGCAGGTTGAGCTACGAGTGCTAGAAGCTGGAGGCTACCCAAATATCGGCAAGCAAGCCTCGCAACTCGTGCTTTGTACTCAATGGGGTGCCGATGCCATTATTTTAGGCACAGTATCACCAGACGCCTATCACGATAACCTCACCGACTGGGTTGGATCGACACCAGTGTTTGCGACCGTGAATGAGTTAACACTAAGCAAGGAGCAGCAAAAAGTCTTGAAAGGCACGGTTGGTGTTGATTGGTACAAGATGGGCTTTCAAGTAGGTGAATACCTTGCCAAGCTTCATCCTAAAGGTTCAGGCGAAACACCCATTGCACTCTTGCTTGGCCCTCAAGCGAGTGGCGGCACCAAACCTGTGGCGTTAGGATTCTATGACGCGATTAAAGATAGCGATGTAAAAATCGATGTGAGCTATTGGGCTGACAACGACAAAGAGCTACAACGCAATCTTGTACAACAAGTAATAGAACAAGCTCACGTAAAATACATTGTCGGCAGTGCCGTCGCGGTTGAGGCTGCAATCAGCGAGCTAAGAGCGGCGGACAAAACCGATGAGATTGGGCTGATTTCTAGCTACCTAAGTCACGGGACTTACCGAGGTTTGCTGCGAAACAAGGTACTTTTTGCACCAACAGACAAAATGGTGGAACAGGGTCGCTTGTCGGTAAAACAAGCGGTGAGCTATCTACGAGACCAACCTTACGAGATGCACAGTGCACCAAAAATTGAAGCTCTGACCCCTGCAACACTCAAAGATCAAATTATTGCCGATTCATTGTCACCTTCTGAGTTTCGGCCGGTATTCAGTGTGAATCCATAGTGTTATATTGAACCAAGCACTCAATAACTATAAAAATACGAACAATAATTTAGGGAACATTCATGCAAAAAACAACGCGTACTATGCCAACGCATAAACATATCGCTCTAGTCGCTCATGACCACTTCAAACCTGAGCTTCTAAGATGGGTAAAAGAGAATAAAGAGAAGCTACAAAGCCACTTCCTTTATGCGACGGGTACAACGGGTTCTCTGCTAAGCAAAGAGACAGGTTTAGCAATCAAGAGCATGATCAGTGGCCCAATGGGTGGCGACCAACAACTTGGCGCTCTAATTTCAGAAGGCAAGATCGACATGCTGATCTTCTTCTGGGATCCACTCAATGCCGTACCGCACGACCCTGATGTAAAAGCACTACTGCGTATCGCGAGTGTTTGGAACATTCCTGTAGCAACCAACCGCGCTACTGCGAACTTCCTTTTCAACTCTTCACTACTTGAAGAAGAAGTTGTTATCGAGATTCCAGATTACGAAGCGTATCTGGCTGAGCGTACCTAATTCTCGTTAAGACAGATGAGTACGTCACAGACAAAAAAGCCTGCTTAATCGCAGGCTTTCTTTTTATCTAAATATAGAGTTATGAACAAAGCTATTTGTCACTCCACACCGCCATTTCGTTGCCACTTGGCTCACGAAAATGAAAGCGTCGACCACCTGGGAAACTGAATATTTCACGATTGATCTCTCCCCCCGCATCAAGCACGTCACGTTCGGTCTGTTCGAGATCTTCACTGTAGAAAACCATCAATGCCCCGCCCTTTTCTGCATCAGAAGACAAATCAGCCAAGTAAAAACCGCCCATTAACCCTTTACCTTCAAAAGCGGAATATTCAGGACCATAGTCCTCAAAGCGCCAACCAAACGCTTGGCCGAAAAACGCCTTGGTCGCTGCAATATCTTTCGCGGCAAATTCGATATAGTTGATTGATCCATGTTCCATATGCATGTCCTTCTGCTTTATGTCTGCAAATAAAATACAGGCGAATGCGACTTAAACCCCTACCTAAACACCCTAGCTAGACGACTACTTTTTACGGACTACAGGGTAGTCGGAGCCGTGTAGCTCTTGTACGAAGCCAGAACCATCGCCACTGTGCGTGATCCACACTTTCTCTTTAGCACGTGTCATCGCTACGTAGAACAAGCGACGTTCTTCCGCGTATGGGAACACGTCTGACGATTCAGTCAATGCACCATCAATATGCAGTTGCTTCTTCTTCGCTGGGAATTGTCCTTCATCCACGCAAAGGATAATAACGAAGTCTGCTTCTTTACCCTTACTGGCGTGACAAGTCATGAAGTTGATATCAATGGAGGTGAAAATCTTCTTCCAGTCTTCCAATAATTCTGGCCTGTGATAGTGGTTACGACCAAGCAATAACACCGACTTGTTAGTTTTGCCTTTAGATTGACGGTTAAGTTGATCAAGAATCTTCTCAACTTCTTTACTTGGCGCACTGTATACCGCCTTTTGCTTCTGTTGCTTGAAGCTGTTCAGCTCTTTCGGCAACTGAATTGGGTTTTCCTGCACAAAGCGATTCGCTACTGCGCCCAACTGATTGTTGAAACGATACGTGGTATCGAGGTGATGAATTGTCGAGCTCGCGAAACGATCTTTAAAACCTGTAGTTAAATCAACGTCTGCACCCGCAAATTGGTAGATGGATTGCCAGTCATCACCCACGGCAAAAATAGACGCTTGGTGCTCCGCTTTAGACTGGTTACACAGTGCCTCTACCAAGGCAAGGCGATCAGGAGAGATATCTTGATATTCGTCGATCATGATGAACTTCCAAGGCGAGATAAACTTACCTTTTTCGACGTACTGAGTTGCACGGCTGATCATGGTCGAGAAATCGATATGGTTCTCTTCTTTCAGTGCCTTTTGCCACGCCGTAACACATGGCCAGCAAAGTGATAGTTCGCTGTTAAGACGTGTGTAATCGCGGTGGTCAATAAGCTGCTGCTGTACTTCTTTCTTGGTTAAGCCTGATGCGTTCAGCTGTTCTAGTTGCTTTTCAAGCCAGCCAATCAGTTTAAGGTTTGAAACGTGACTGCCTAGCTCGTCATCACCCGTCAGGTAAGCAATCGGCCATTTAGATAAGTGTTTTTGCCAACGTTTGAAGTTGGTAGGCGTCATCCAGTGCTTCTTCAACCAATCAATACACCATGCTTGGCGCTGGTTATCATCAAGTGCTAACGGAGAAATCACCACACGTTCGGTTTCAACCTCATTCAAGATCTTCAAACCCAACTGGTGGAAGGTATTCACTTGAACCTTCTCAGCGGACAACCCAATTTTACTGTCGAGGCGCTGCTTCATCTCTTCGGCCGCTTCACGACCAAAGGCAAGCAATAAAAGCTCTTCGGCTTGCGCTTGGTGACTTTGCAATAAATAAGCGACACGTGCTGTCAGAACACTGGTTTTCCCTGAGCCCGCACCTGCAAGAATCAGATTGTGGTCATCGTTCATCAAAACCGCATATTGCTGTGACAGGTTCAACGGAGATGACTCACACTGAGCAAACAACACTTCCCAGTTTTTTCTCTCGGTCTCAAGCCATTGCTGGTTTCTTTCCGCTTGTTTAACCTCGGTGTCTGACAACCACCGCTGCATTCTTGCGATGCGATTTGGCATACGCTGCGCAGCTTCGTCCAAAGTCATCGTCATACTCTCTAGGCCAGAGTTAACCTTCTCAACCCAAGTGTTGACTTTAGAATGAGGAAGAAAGGCTGGAAGTTGCTCTAAGCGTAATAACTCAGCTTCCCATTGAGGTACGTGTTCGGCCAGCTGCTCACACTGTGTGTCGTGCCATTTCTGGTATGCCGCCACAGATGCACGTGCAAACTGACGACACTGGTCCCAAGGTAGACCTTGAACTAACCAACTGCGCTGCTTTCCGTCTTGTTGGTTAGCAAAAAACTGTAACGATCCCCAAAACAATCCGCGTTTGATCGCGATCTTGCCACTCCAAATAGTAAACGGGATACGTTCCTCACTGCCCACTGACGACAACAGCAGACGTGAACCATCGAGTTCAACCTGATGGTATTCATTTTGAATAAAAAATTGTGCAGTCTTGTTAGCGCTTAGCTGCATTGGAGTGTGCTCTTAATTGGGAATATTGAATTTATATCATGATGCAATGAGAATTAATAATATCTCATATCTTATCGACGCTTTCATGACCACCTATGGACAATTATGGATAAGTATCAAATTCTTGTGCTTGATTTCTGTTAGGATTATGGTTTTTAGTGCGTCAAGCGAGTGACTGTGGACTTTTCAGCCAAATTACGCCTCTATTGGGCGAATAAAACCATAAATTACAGCGTATTAATTCTCATCACTCTGCTCGGAGTAGTCGTACCTGCTTGGTATTATGGACAGAACACACTCATCACCCCGTTGATTTTAGGTGTTATCGCTGCGGCATTGGCCGAAAGTGATGACAGCTTTACCGGTCGCTTAAAAGCCCTGACCCTAACCTTTATCTGTTTTGCTGTCGCCGCTTTTTCTATTGAACTACTTTTCGACACCCCCTGGTTGTTTGCATTAGGTTTATTTGCGTCAACATTCTCATTCATCATGCTGGGTGCAATCGGGCCTAAATACGCCAGTATCGCCTTTGGTTCTCTGCTAGTGGCCATATACACCATGCTCGGCGCCCATGAGAGCATCAACTTATGGTTTCAACCTTTATTACTCTTAACGGGCGCGGCTTGGTACTACTTCATGTCGATGATTTGGCAAATCGTGTGGCCGATGCAACCTGTACAGCAGAACCTTGCTACGGTGTTTGACCAAATTGGCACCTACATGGAATCTAAGGCTGAGCTTTTCTACCCTGTTTCTGACCTTATTCCTCAACCACACCGCATTATTGAAGCCAAATTGAATGCGAGTACCGTGAATGCGCTCAACATGTGTAAAGCAACGCTACTTAACCGTTCTAAGCGTGGGCACATTGATGGCCCTAGTGACCGCTTCTTAAACACTTATTTCATCGCGCAAGACATTCACGAGCGTGTGAGTTCGACCCACTATCGTTATCAAGAGCTTGCTAAACACTTTGAACGCTCTGATGTGCTATTCCGCTTCAAATACCTACTGGAAGCGCAGGCAACGGCATGTAAAGAGGTGGCGAGCTCACTCAAGGTCGGCACCGAGTATCAACATGGTGATAAGTCAGTGTTAGCGCTGGATGAATTAATGTCTTCACTCAACCACCTACATCAACAAAATAAGCCTGAATGGAAGCCGTTGTTGAACCAACTGGATTATCTGTTCAGTAACCTAGCGACCGTTGAGAAGCAGCTATCAAACATCAGTAACCCAGATGCGGAAAAGCTAGAGGAAGATGTATTAGACGACACCAACCCACATACGCTCTCGGCAATGTGGCAGAAGATCAAAGCCAACCTTCATACTGACTCTATGCTCTTTCGCCATGCCATTCGTATGGCAATCACACTGACACTTGGCTACGGGATCATCCAAGGGTTTGAGATCGAACGCGGTTATTGGATCTTGCTAACGACATTGTTTGTTTGCCAACCAAACTATAGTGCTACCCGCCAAAAGCTGACTGCGCGTGTTATTGGTACCGTTGCTGGCCTGTTGATCGGTGTGCCACTGTTGACCTTCTTCCCTTCTCAAGAAAGCCAGTTGGTATTCATTGTGATCAGTGGTGTGATGTTCTTTGCGTTCCGTATTAATAACTACGGCTTCGCGACAGGCTTCATCACCCTATTGGTACTGTTCTGCTTTAACCAGCTTGGTGAAGGCTATGCGGTGGTTCTGCCAAGGCTTGCAGATACCTTCATTGGCTGTGCTTTGGCGGTATTGGCAGTGGTTTATGTGTTACCCGATTGGCAATCAAAGCGACTACACAAGGTAATGGCTGACGCGCTGGACGCCAACAAAAACTATCTAGCGCAAATCATCGGTCAGTACCGAGTCGGCAAAAAAGACACGCTGAATTACCGTATCGCTCGTCGCAGTGCGCACAATAACGATGCGAATCTGACTGTGGCGATCAGCAGTATGTTAGTCGAACCTGGGAAATACCGTACTTCTGAAGATGAGAGTTTCCGTTTTCTAACACTCAACCACGCCCTATTAAGCTACATTTCGGCGTTAGGAGCCCATAGAACTCGTATCGACGACGAAGCGACACACAAGCTAGTATTAGACGCTCACCGTGTGATACATGAGCACCTCGACGCACTTAATGATCAGCTTTACTCTCACTGCGAGCAATGTGAGGTTAAAAATACTTACGATCCGGATTTGGACAAGCGTTTAAGTGAATGGCGAGAAGAAGATGAGAGTTCTGTCAGGATGGTCCTACAGCAGCTGCATTTGATCTATCGAATGCTTCCAGAACTGCATACGCTAGCGACCAAATTTGCGGTTAAGGTAAAGATTGATAAACCACTCGATAAAGAAGATTCTTGAAAAGCAAACAAAATACTGTAAAAACAAAAAGATAGCATAAATCGCTCACCTTTTGATCACTTGTTACAGTAATACTTCTCTTCACAAATACCTATAACTGGGTAGAGCAACTCCTTGCCTACCCTTACTACAAAAGGGCTAGGACGATTTTTACATTGTAAGAATTTTCTGACCTTGATTGACCAAGCCATAACTTTGCTTAACATTCCTCGGACAAAAAACGACCACAGAAACCTATAGTTGTCTTAGTTCTAGGAAACGACAAATTTATTTTAATATTCACTTAATCTTGTTTGATTTCCGGTAACAGTAGTCTATGCTCATTAGAGCATATGGAATTGCAGCAAGGTCACATTATGAATACACAACAATTTGAAGCATTTAAACAGCAGATCCAGCTTCTTAACCCGGAGCAACTAAAAGCGTTGCAGGGTGAGATTGACGGTAATCTGGAAACAGAGAAAGAAACTCTGCTTACCGACGAAGAGCTAAATGCACTTAACGATCTGTTCAGTTAATAGACAGATATCACTATTTTAGCTTAAGTTCACCGTTTCACCGTAGATTTCCCCTTCTCAACATTGCGCTTAAAATATCGTCCACCTAGACTCTTCCCATACGTCAATTAAAGGTCCTGCTATGTCGATATCTGGTATTCAATCTGGTTACGCCATTATTCAGCAGTCTGCCAACATGGCTGAAGAAGCGGCGATCGAGCTCAAACAAGCGTCTGAGCACCCCCCAGTCTCTAAAGATACTTTTGAATCTGATGATGTTTTCAAAGGCAGTGATCTCAGCTTTAATCAAGTTGAACCCGAACAGTCCCTTTCATTCAAAGACAAAGAGTCAGAACCCTCTTCTTCATCAAACGATGCACTGATCAAATTAACCCAAAGTGCTAGCTATAACCGAGTCGGTGCTAGTGTAGTTGATCGCCAAAATGAAGCCATTGGTAGCCTACTCGATATCCATATCTAGGCCGTGCTGATCTGTTGAACTGATCTATAATCGAATTTAACGTCCGGTTCCTGTAGTCTGAATCCCTTTGGTTCAAGCACTTTTAATACTTTTTGACGTAATAAGCACACAAACTGTAACTCATTATATCTGGCGCTTGTTTCTGGTTTATTACTCGGTAGAATCAGCGCAAACCATTTTGCTGCACAAACTTTACTTCATACTATTTATGCCAAAACTAAATCTGCATCGCCGTGACTATGTTTCTATTTTAGGGGGCGATATCTCCGCAGACGAATTAGAAAATAAACTCCAGCCTCATTTTGAAAAGCCAGCAAACAAGCTGACTCCTAGCCCTTACCTGACAGAAAAGAATGTGACACGCCGTTGGACGGCTCTCGACAACGCAGAATCACAACAAGAGCTACTCGACCCTCATACCGAAAGTCAGATGCAAGCCTACGAAAAAAACATCGAGCACTTCGTTGGCACAGTGAAAGTGCCTGTCGGTATTTCTGGCCCATTGCGCGTCAACGGCTTGTTTGCCCAAGGTGATTACCTAGTTCCACTGGCAACAACCGAAGCAGCACTTGTCGCATCTTATAACCGAGGCTCTAAGCTCATTAGTGCTTGTGGTGGCGCGAGTGCAATGTTGCTCAATGAAGGCGTAACACGCACCCCTGGCTTTGCATTCCAAGGTTTAGTTGAAGCTGGACAGTTTGTAGCATGGGCAGTAACTCAGTATGAGAAGTTTAAAACCCTAGCTGAATCTACGACTTCCCACGGCAAACTGACCGATATCAATATCAACATTGAAGGCAACCATGTTTATTTGGTGTTTGAGTTTCTAACCGGAGATGCTTCTGGTCAGAATATGGTGACCATCGCGACCAACGCGGTATTTGAGTACATCATCGAACACACACCAGTTAAGCCTGACCATGCCTTCCTTGATGGTAACTTGTCGGGTGATAAGAAAGCGAATACCCAAACCTTGCGCAGCGTTCGTGGTAAAAAGGTAACCGCTGAAGTTAATATCCCAGCAGAACTGGTGGCTAAGTATCTACATACCACGCCAGAGAAGATGGTTCAGTTTGGTCAAATGACCACTGTGGGCGGCGCTCTTAGCGGCACTATCGGTATCAATGCCCATTACGCTAATGCACTGGCTGCACTTTACATCGCTTGCGGACAAGACGCAGCGTGTGTTGCAGAATCTGCCATTGGCATGACTCGCATGGAGTTGAACAAAGAAGGCGGCTTATACGCAAGCGTAACACTTCCTAACCTAATGGTGGGTACTGTTGGTGGTGGTACAAGCCTTCCAAGCCAAAAAGCGTGTCTTGATTTGCTAGGCCTGCACGGCAATGGTAAATCCCAAGCCTTAGCTGAGGTTTGTGCTGCATTGTGTTTAGCCGGTGAGCTTTCCATCGTAGGTGCATTTTGTGCAGGCCACTTTTCACGAGCTCACCATAAGTTAGCTCGTAAATAACCTTTATCATTTTGGCTTGCTCGGTTTTGCTGTAAATTCAAAATCACAAGCCAATTTGAATTCGTGAGTCATACATGGATTACTTACACTTATCGAGAGTGAGCCTTAAGCACCTCACTGCTCTACATATAATGCTAAATACCCATAGCGTGACTCAAACCTCTGAGCAGCTCTGTGTTAGCCCATCAAGTGTGAGTAAGACCCTGTCTCAGCTTCGTGAGATCCTCAACGACGAGCTGTTCTACCGAGATGGCACTAAGCTCATCCCAACGCCCTTTGCTCTTCAAATCGCTCCAACGGTTCACGCGATTCTTTCCAGCATGAACGGATTGCTTCATCAGAAGAGCTTCGCTCCAGAGGAATACCAAGGCAGCTTTTCACTCTCGATGCGGGAGAGTACCTTTGAAGTATTCGCCTCTAAAATCAGCAGAATCACCACAGAGCTTGCTCCGAAAGCAAAACTTCATATCTATTCGAAACAGCAGCTTGGGTTCGATGCTTTGCTCAGCGGCAAGGTTAATTTGATCTTATTGCCTCACGATATTTCTCAACCTCCAACAGACAACAAAGAGCTGGTGTGGGAAACGATCCTGCCGGATGAGATGGTTTGCTTGATGGGTGCTCATCACCCGCTCGCACAGCAAGAGCTGACGGTAGAGGGTTACCTAAACTACAAGCACATTGGCATCTTAGATAATGAACTGTCACAGCCTTACTTTGAGCAAAGCCTAGTGCAACGCCATAAGCCGAGAGAGATGGCTATTTCGGTCGCTGATTTTGGGGCAGCGGCTGTGCTTTGTCACAATACACCTTTCCTGTTCACTTGTTCGAAACAGTGGGCTGAACATGCCAAGCAAGCGCATGGATTAGTGAGTAAGCCACTCCCCTTCGATTACGGAAAAGTGGCGTACAGCTTAGTGTGGAACAAGCCAAACATGAATGATCAGGCGATCAAATGGCTGTGTGACCTGTTTTTAGAAGCCTAACTCTTCGGTCATGGATGACAGTGAATATTAAGTGTACACCTCTGGCGTTTGCATCGGCCTTTGAACGATCGCGTAGAGCTTGTCGTGGAAGCTTTGCATCTGTTGTTTTGTACACTTCGGCCACTCCAACGCCTCGCCAATCACGCCGTGATGTTGAAAAGCATTGAGTCGAATCCGAACATCAGCTGGCAATCCTTTCAAGTAATACCCAACTTGGTTTATCTCTTCCTCAAGGTCACTCTTACCAGGAATATGCAAAAGCCTAACTTCGTGTAACTTACCTTGTTCCGCTAGATAGTTGATGGTTTCAAACACACGATGATTCCCTCTTCCCACTAGCCAGTTATGGGTTTCTGATTGCCAAGATTTAAGATCAATCATCGCTCCATCAAGATAAGGCAACACCTTGTCCCAACCTTGTTTTGACAGCGAGCCATTGCTATCAATAAAACATGTGAGATGCGCTAGCTGCGCATCGCTTTTCATCGCTTCAAATAGATCAATGATAAACGGCAACTGCATGGTCGCTTCTCCGCCCGACACGGTAATACCACTCAGGAAGAACTGGTTATGTCTCACAAGCTCTAGCACTTCTGAAACCGTCATCGTGGTGATTTTCGGGCTCGATTTATGACCACAAACATCAATACACTGGTCACAATTGGTGCAAGCCACCGGATCCCATATCACTTTGCCACTAATAGTACTCAAGGCACCACTTGGGCAGCCACTAACGCAATCTCCGCAATGATTACAGTGATTGATGGTATGAGGGTTATGACAGGTTATACAGTCGAAATTGCACCCCTGTAGAAACAGTACAAGCCGATTTCCCGGTCCATCAACACAAGAAAAGGTCAGCACACGGCTGACCTTCGCTTGTTTTTCTGTCTTATTGTTATTAACCCTAGCCATTTGAGTTGTTAGATCAGAAATTTTCATAGTTAATGTGCTTCGAACACTAGGTTATTCGTACGTTGGCGACATCTCTAAGGCTGCCACACGCGGTTTACGCTCTAAGATGCCCGTATTTTTCGCCGCTTCAGCTCCTAAGAAAGTTGTGTTGGTGCGTGAACCTTCTTCGTCGTATTTAGCGATGTCAGACAGCTTAATCATGTAACCTGTCACTCGTGCTAAGTCGTTCGAGGCAACGTTAGCGGTAAACTCACGGTAACCTGCTTGAATCGCACCTTTACACAGGTTGAACATCGCTTCTGGATTTGACTTCACGGTTTCGTCGATGGTTAAAATGTCACTGATACCTGAGGTATAGAACTTGTGGTGACCCGCTGTCGCACGAACGTAAGAGACAGGATCTGGTTCGGTTCCATAAGGGATACGCACACCTGGTGTTACACCTTCATCTAAGCTGATACCACCTTGAGCATGCAATAGAGCCTTGCCTTCTAGACCATATTTCACTTCAGAGCTATCAACGATCTCAGCCAGTTTTTCTGAAATGCGATGCCCAAGTTGGTTGGCTTGCTCGTCATGACCATAGCGCCCAGCTTTACCCTCTTTCTCCATCAAGATATTCACAGCTTCAGCCATACCGTAGATGCCGAACATTGGTGCGAAGCGGTCTTCTTCGATCAGACCCTCTTGGGTTAAGAAACCCTTGAAGAAATTAGATTCTTCATGCAAGAAGCGGCTGCGAGCGTTCATTAGCTCAACCATGATAGCGCTGTAGTGTGGTAACACTTGCTGTAGGAAATCGAAACTGTCCTCAGACTTCAACGCTACTTGTTTTAGGTTCATACGTACTAACGTGTTTGAACCACCAGCCAAAGGAAGAGAGTTATAACAACTCACGATGCCAAAGCGCTTATCACCGTATGCCGCAGCGTGTGCTGGGTAGTTAGCGATGTGTGGCTTACTGCATTCACAAATATTGCTCGCAGCATGACGTAGCAAATCATCAGGTGTTACAGCAGGGTCATACATAAAAGTAAGGTTTGGCGCAATCTGCTTGAGTTCAGCATCAACTCGCAAAATAGTACGGCAGATAACGTTGTCTGTTGGCCCGATATTCACATGCATGAACGCATCTGGCAGTGTGCGGTCCAGCATGATCCAGAATAACTTAAGCTTCTGATAAACCTGCTCTTCTGTTAAGTCGCCAACGAAAGGCATTAATACATCATCCAATTGACCTAAGTAAACCGGAATAGATGTGACCGATGGAACGTGATGGTAAAGGATGGTAAGCATATTCAATGCTTCATCGAAATTAGTTGCCGCGCTAAGCTCTAAGTACTTTGAGCCTTGATGTAAGTATTTAGAATAATCGGGAAGCACATAGCGCGGCTTAAATGGGGCGTGACCTTCAAACATGTCACATAACACGCCTTGCTGTAAGGCTTGCTCTACTTCACTACTTACCGGCATGTACGGTAGGCTCGCTTCAGCCTCTAAGGCAAGATAGCTCGACTTCTGTTTTGGTGACAGATTGGCATCTGAAATGATATTGCTAAAGCGTTGTTGCTGCTTGGAAAGTTGTGGAGAAGCAGATTGGTGGCTCATGATAAAACCCTTAAAATTGTTATGGGCTTATTTTATATCTGGCCATTTAGTTTCCACTAGTGAAATGTATGCAAGGATACATTTCCAAAATGGAAATAAGTAGTTTGTAATTGGGTGATTTTCGAGGGGCGGATTTATGCGTTTAAAACGTTAGTAAGTGTCATAAATCTCAACAATTAAAAATAGAAAACCCACATAACTGGCACTAAGACCGTTGATGTGGGTTCGGTTATTTATATATTACTTTGTTTGCTAAAACGTGTTTTGGATTTTAGTTCTCGTTAAACACTTAGCCATAAGCTTCAAATGAACTACTTACGCCCAACGCCCATCAGCACTTTTAGCTTACCTTGCGGGGTATCAACGGAGAAAGGTGTCGATACTTCAACGACAGAAAATCCAGCAGCACTCAATACGTTCTCTGAACGCTCAGGGCTTACGCCGTAATCATCACTACCGTTTTCTAGACACCAGTCCCAGTGAACAAATGTGCCATCGTTCTCGAGTAGCGTATAAATCAGGCTTACTGTGTCTTGTAGGTTCGGGATAAAGCCACAAACCGACGACGCGACCACTAGGTCAAACTGATTTCGGAATGCTGGATGCTGCGCTGCAAGCCCGCGCGATAGAATATCAACAACCGGTTCAACGTTGGGTAGTTCTTTCTTGTCTAGCTCTTCAATCATCCCTTCAGACATGTCGAGTGCGATGATCTCTTTTGCTAAAGGAGATATTTTTTGGCTGAGTAGTCCTGTACCACAACCAAAATCAAGGACACGGGTTCCGTTTAAATCAACGAGCTGTGTTAACTGGTCAAATATGGACTGTGCGAATACTGCGGTCGCGGGATCTTTATCCCAATCAACGGCGTACTCGTCCCATTGTTTCGCCATCATGGCCTCCATCTTTACTTCTTGTAGGTTCGGAACCTGCCCAGAGTAAACTAAATTAGTCAATTCGTCATAGAGTTATCATGCAAAGATGGACTATTTCTAAGATAGCCAGCACAATATTCAATATAATATGCACCAATACCCGCCTAATCTGGAAATGAAATGAACCTTTCTCAAGTCCAAGCCTTCTGTTCTGTTGCTGATTTAGGGTCAGTCTCTGAAGCTGCTCGCCAGCTAGAATGCAACCGAACCAAGCTTAGTATGTCGATCAAAGCCTTGGAGAAAGAGTTAGATGTAGAACTTTTCGTACGTAGCGGCAACCACGTCGAGCTGTCTGAAGCAGGCAAAGCCATCTATAAAGATTGCGAAGGAATGTTAGTGACAGCAGCGCGTATTAAACAAACCTGCCTCCATGTTTCTGGTGAGTTCAACGCCGAGATATGGATTGCTCGCGATGATTCTCTACCCGATGAAATGTGGCAAGATTTATCTCACACGCTGAATAACAAGTACCCTTCTACTTCTTTCAACTTCGTTCTAGCATCGAGTGGCGACTTAGCCAACCTCGTCGAAACTCAACAAGTTGATTTTGCATTCGGTGTTGATTACGAACGTGTAGACGACCCACGAATCATCTATAACCCGCTTGGTAAGATTCGGATGATGTCTGTGTGTAAAAAAGGACATGACCTGAGTGCAATGCGCCGCGTCTCCGACGAAGTACTAAGAAATTCGATGCAAGCGACCATGGTTTATCTCAATGAAAAAGATAATCCAGAGCTTGAGCCCTTCTCTCGTCGTTACATTGGTTTCTCTAGCTTTGACTTTATGCTGGATACGATTTTACGTGAAGAGGCATGGGGCGTAATGCCAGAGCCATTGATTCGTCACTTACTGCGTGAACAAGAACTAGCAGTGATCAAACACACCTACGGCCTGACTCAAGAAGATTACTGCATGTTTACGGCAGCCGGGATGGCAGAACACCCAGGTATGAACTGGCTTGCGGACCAGCTGAGCGATTACTTGTTTGATTTCTAATTAGCGCTTGTTAGAAGACCATCACGTGGTCAACTAAATAGCGTCCGTCTTCTTCAACTAGCACCATTTCAGCAACGAATTCGCCTTTGGCAATGGTGTATGCCTGCTTCCATATAAAAGCGACGGAATCAGAACGCCTAAACACCGCAACAGGTTCGCGCTCTGCAAAAAAGCCGTTGCTGTGTTGATAATGATGGCACACCTTTTCTAAATACTCAGGTGTCACTATGTCCTTCATTCGTTGAGTAAAGTCGCGACAATGTTGGGCATGATCAACATTGGTTGAGCCCTCCATCAAATTATCCATAATAGGGTTAGCGATTGCCCACAAATCGCTATCGCTAATATCATCAAACTTCATCGTCATCCTTTCTTTCCCACGATTCCAAGCGCTAATGCCCTTCACTGCGCTATAAAACACCGCTGAATGATGTGTATTATTAATGATAAGCGATCTTGATTCAGTTGCACACTAGTCCACGAAAACAGTCATCGTCAATTTTACTGACACCTGAAAATTAATGTAAATAACTGAATTAAAATGAATAATATAAAAAACCATGTTCTGTAACATAAACATCATCAGATAAAGTTTGAAAATCTCGCTCAATATTAGAACAATGAAATTATCAAAAACATCTGGAAAATATTATGTGTGACAGGAAAAGCCAAAACGAAAATCGAGTTCTATTGTTCTCAGCCCTTTTAGCATCAGGCTTCGCTATTGGCGGATTGGTGTTGGGTCTTCTCGTTGGCTCTCTGGTCATAGTATTTGACGGTGTCTACTCTCTTATCAGCTTACTGTTAACTTTATTGTCACTAGCTGCCTCAAAATACATTAATCGCCCTTCTGATCGTGAATTCCCGTTTGGTCGTGCGATCATTGAACCTATCGTCATCACGATTAAAGCCGCTGTCATTTTACTTGTGGTTGGTTATTCACTGTATTCAGCGATTGGCGCTTTGATGACAGGTGGTCGTGAAGTTGATGCTTCTATCGCAACTCTGTTTGGTATTTTTAACGTATTGGGCTGTGGTTATGCATGGTGGTATATCGCTAAGAAGAGTAAGAGCATTTCATCAGGCTTGATTCAAGCTGAGTCTAAGCAGTGGCAAATGGATACACTGTTGAGTGTCGCGGTAACAGCAGGTTTCGTCGTGGCTTGGTCAATGACATTCTCGCCGTTCGCAGAGTACGCTGTGTATGCCGACCCGATGATGATGTTGCTGATGTCTTTCTACTTCATCAAAGTACCGTTCGATATGCTAAGAGAAGCTATGCGTGAGCTACTAATGATGTCGGCAAACAAAGAAATTTGTGACGCGGTAGATAAGAACGTTGTCGCGGTAGACAAAGAAGCAGAACAAGATTTGGAGCTAATCGGTGTGACGAAGGTTGGTCCTGAGCTAAGAATCAACGTTGATATTCATACCAACGACCAACAAGCGATTGCGGTCGATGATATTGAACGTACGCGCCGCCAACTAAAGCGACGCTTATCTAAGATGCCATATGAGCTTCAACTGAACCTCAATATCGCAAGCTAATTCTCATCCTAGCAATCGGTAGATAAACACAATTGCTATTAAGATTGAACCTCTTCAGAAGCCGACGCCTTAACCGTCGGCTTTTTCTCTCTTGTAACCCACCAACAAGCCAGCGACCCAATCGTCACCATACATACTCCCTGCCAAAATGTGATAGTCAGCGTTAAACCTAAAATCATAGAAGAGAGTAAGGTTGCAAAAATTGGCGTGAAGTAAGACATAGTTGCGAGAAAGACCATGTTGCCACCCAATATCGCGGTATTCCAAAGCGCGTAACCCGCGCCCATACACACGCCCGCCAGAGCCAAATCAATCGCGGCACTGCTCGTCATTACCATACCGGTTTCACTGCTCAGTGCGTATTTGATCCACAAGGTGATCGCTGTAGCGATAAAGAACAACACAATCGCATTCTGCCCTTTCGCAACTTTCTGAGTGTAATTACAGTAAACCGCCCAAATAATCGCGCCGAAGAACGCCATCGAATAGGTTTTGGGGTTAGTCGCGATATTTGCCGCAATCTGTTCAACAGAGAGGCCTTGGTCGCCACTGATGCTCCAAGCCACACCAAAGAAAGCTAAAAAGATACTTGGGTAAACCAGCCAATTTATCTTTTTATCGCTAAGTAATACCGCAAACAATACTGTCAGCGCAGGCCAAAGGTAATTGATAACCGCCATCTCTAAGGCTTGATGTCGGTTATTTGCCATGCCTAATGCCAAGGCTAGAAAGATCTCGTAGCAAACAAACAGCGCGCCACCAATCAACAAATAAGACTTTGAGAAGCGTTTCAGCTTAGGTAACCCCATCACGCAAACCAAAAACAGTGAACTCACTGTGTAAAGACTGGCTGCGCCGCCAATTGGGCCTAATTGCTCTGACACGCTACGAGATAACGCAATTAAGCAGCTCCAAAGTAAAATGGCAGCAATGCCGTAGCAGCTATGGCGATGAGATTTCAGCACGCTTATTCCTTCTATTTATTATGAGTAGTTATCGTGGCAGCTTAAAGCATAAATACGCCTGAGTACCACAATCGAAAAGTGAAACCTGTAGAAATTAAGTAGCCGAGCACAGAATTGTACTCGGCTATTAGGGCGTGTTGAACTTTCGTGGTTAAATTTTGTTCGAGATAAAAGCGCTTTAATCGCGGCGAGGGAGAAGTAGCCTAGTCATTCTAAGCAAATCTCCCTCAACAAAGAGTAAAACGCTTTTAGCCGAACCCTTCGGGCAGCGTTTGCTGGTCATTTCTACTGCGTTATCGGCATCTCATGTAGGCTAGCTACACATCAAAGCCTCTGCCTTGTATAAATACCCAGCAACTCGCTGCAAAAATCAGCTCGAAAGATCAACACGCCCTAACGATCAACGAATAAAGAGATGATCAATGAATAAAGTTAAAGTCAGTGAGCTGTTACGCTAACAGAAGTGCTTGTAGTTCAGCCAAAGACTTCACTTGATAATGAGGGTTAATACCTTCTGGCGTCGCCTTCTCCTGGCTGTTTAACCAACAGGTCTCGATACCAAAATCTAAGCCACCTAAAATGTCTGAGTGTGGGTTATCTCCCACCATCAAAATGCGCTGCTTTGCTGGTAAGCCAACAAGCTTGTGTGCATGTTCAAAGATCTCAGCATCTGGTTTAGCAACGCCGACTTCTTCAGAAATGATCACATGTTCGAAGTAATCGGTCATGCCAGTGCGCTCTAAACGGATCGATTGCAGCTCAGTGAAGCCATTAGTAATAATGCCCATGTTCACTTTGCCTTGTAACGATTCCATTAGCTCTTTGGCACCCGGTAGCAAAGAACAGATGTCCGCCATTGCTGTTAGGAATGCGCTGTTTAATTCTGCAGTTGTTGTTTCTAACTTTTGTGCCCAGCTTTCGAAGCGTGTGTGCTTCAGTTGATCAGCCGTAATTCGGCCATCTTGATAGTCTACCCATAGTGGTAGGTTAACTTCTTGATAAACGGAATAATCCTGCTCGCTAAAATCCACACCAAAACGTGAGAACATTAGCTTCATTCCTTGAAAAGCGTCAAAGTGGAACAAGGTTTCATCCGCATCAAAGAATATCCAATCGTACTTCATTATCTGTCCTATTATTCGCGCTATCGAGCCGAATTTATATTTTGTTCTTTCCTAACCTCAACGGTTAAGTGTGCATTCTACTACCATTTTTGTGAGCCTGAATATAGTTCTAATAATTTATAGAAAACAAGCAACAAGTCATGATGTATCGCAAATTTTGCCACATATTAAACCAATACCATAAAGGAAATACACGAAATGTACCGGGAGGTACTATGAAGCACTTCTTACCGTCATCCGTCATGCTCACTCCATTCCTGGTCAAATACTACGATGAAGAGCCTCAAGAAGCGTCAGATTCGCCTGAGCAATCAGAAACTCAGGTCGAGTGCAGTACTGATTCTGTTCAAGAGCGAACAGAAGAAGAACGCGAACCGGCAGTGTCTGAATAACCTTTATTTTTCATGGTTATAGAGCAGCATACTGGCCAAAAATCTATCAATCATTCGCTATCCATAACTGGCAATATACACATCAGAAAACCATAAAAACGATTGCTATATGAGCCCTATCACAACCAATAGCCAGAAAGTGGTAGTTCGGAATCAAAGTTGTTCCAGATCAATGGTCGACCAGTTGTTTGCCGACAACATATAGGCAATTAAAAATCATAATTAACCGGAGTTTTCCAATGTCTAGTGCATTTTACATCCCTACAATCAACTTCATGGGTACTGGCTGTCTAAAGGATGCTGCTGATAGCATTCAGTCTCAAGGCTTTAAAAAAGGTCTAATCGTAACCGATAAAATCCTAAACCAAATTGGCGTGGTTAAGCAGGTACAAGACCTTCTTAGCGAGCGCGGTGTAGACGCTGTGGTATTCGATGGCACTCAACCAAACCCAACCATCACAAACGTAAATGATGGTCTTGAATTACTGACTGACAACGACTGTGATTTCGTTATTTCTCTAGGTGGCGGTTCTCCACACGACTGCGCGAAAGGTATCGCTTTGGTTGCTTCTAACGGCGGCAAGATTGCAGATTACGAAGGTGTCGATCAATCTGAAAAACCTATGATGCCTCTTATCGCTATCAACACGACTGCGGGCACCGCTTCAGAAATGACACGTTTCTGCATCATTACAGATGAAGAGCGCCACATTAAGATGGCTATCGTTGATAAGCACACAACACCGCTTATTTCAGTAAACGATCCTGAACTAATGCTTGCTAAGCCTGCATCACTGACTGCTGCAACAGGTATGGATGCGCTAACACACGCAATCGAAGCTTACGTTTCTATCGCAGCGACACCAATAACAGACGCTGTAGCGATTAAAGCAATTGAACTTGTACAAGCTCACCTAAGAACGGCAGTAGCGCACGGCGAAGACATTGAAGCACGTGAGCAAATGGCTTACGCACAGTTCATGGCGGGTATGGCGTTCAACAACGCGTCACTAGGTTATGTTCACGCGATGGCGCATCAGCTAGGCGGCTTCTACGATCTTCCACACGGTGTATGTAATGCTATCTTGCTACCACACGTTCAACGCTACAACGCGCAAGTTTGTCCTGAGCGTCTACGTGATGTTGCAAAAGCAATGGGCGTTAACGTTGAAGGTATGTCACCAGAGCAAGGTGCAGAAGCTGCGATCGAAGCGATTGTTCAACTAGCAAATGACGTGAACATCCCAACAGGTATCGCGCAACTTGGTGCGAAGCTAGAAGATATCCCTACTCTGTCTGACAACGCACTGAAAGACGCATGTGGTTTTACTAACCCTAAACAAGCGACCCACGAAGAAATCTCTGCGATTTTCGAAGCGGCAATGTAATCTGCCATTAAGTCACTTATAAACTTATCGACAAACGGGCTCACCTACTGAGCCCGTTTTCTTTACCTACCATATGCTATTCAAGTCTCTGTTTTAAATAGCCACTGATCCAGATAAATCTCTTTAAAAGTCGCATTGTCGTAACTGCTTAGTTATAGTCAAACTATTGATACATAGAATGACAAACAGGTTCCATTGAGTCGTTGGATAGTTAGCTCCTCATTATTAGCATCGCTCGTTTCCCACTCTGCCTTCGCGGAGGAACAGGATGAGTGCCACAGCCAACCGTTAGAAGACACGCGCGTCGAAAAAGCTTACCACTACCTAAACAGCAAGTTTTGTCAGCCCGCAATATGGTTCGATAACTTCTTTGTGGATGACCGTATTACCGAAGACGCCAGAGCAGGAACCTCTGTACGTTGGTATAATGATTTCATCTATTCTGAGGGCGGTGACGTAGATTACTCCACCAAACTAAACGCACGCTTACATTTACCCTTTGTCAGTAAAAGGCTTAAGCTAATCTACGAGTCTGTTGGTGATGAAGAATTCTTAGACTTCTTCCCACAAGATTCTGAAGAGTTAGAGAATGCTCTTGGCCTTCGTTATGACGCCTATGCCAAGGGTTATAGTAGTTTCAATATCAAAGCGACATTGCGCCCAAGAATAGAGGCTCGCTATCGTTTTACCTACCCGCTCACCACAGATGCAGTATTCCGGCTAACTCAACGTGTGTATCAAGAGAAGAAAGAGACGGGAGAGATCACTGATATCGATTTTGATCTCTCTTTGAGTGACGATTTCTTAGCGCGTTGGTCTAACTTTGCTGGCTATAACGATGACCTCAAAGGCTGGGAGTATGGTACGGGCATTACCTTGTACCATTACCTTTCTCAAGACCAAGCTCTGCAATACAGCGCCACGATAAACGCGACCAGCGAGCCATATAACCACTACGAATACTCGCAAGTGTCGGTTACCTATCGAGAAAACATTTGGAAAGAGTGGCTATTTTACGAGATTACTCCGCGCTATCAGTGGGAGCGAGAGCCTTACGAAAAGCACACGGAAGAAGCGAATATCACGCTTCGAATTGAAGTCTTGTTCAATAACGTATAGCGGCTAGATAAGCTTGATAACACAAATCGAGAACCAAGAGCCAAGAGCCAAGAAAAAGCACATCAAATGATGTGCTTTTTGGTTTCAGATAAAGGTTAAGCTAAATTCTTACCCTTTGTAATTTCTTACTCGTGCCGCTTCTGCTTCGCGTTTATCAACCACCGTTTTACCGATTGGTGCCAGTGAGATAACCGCTAGCTTAAGGTGCTGAATCGCAAACGGAATACCGATGATGGTAATGAAACATGCCACCGCTGACATGATATGACCAATCGCAAGCCAAATACCTGCAAACAAGAACCAAATGATGTTACCAATCATACCTAACGGACTGGTACCAATATCCATTTCATTGGTCAGCTCATCACGAGAAATCGCTTCTTGACCAAATGGAAAGAACGAGAAGTTACCCATAACAAAACACGCTCTGCCCCACGGAATACCAACGATGGTAAGGAATGCAAGCAGCCCAAAGAACCACCACGCCAATCCCATAAATACGCCACCGAACAGAAACCAAATGATGTTACCTATTGTTTTCATTCTGTATTCTCCAACTCTTTGAATGCTGTTTAATTACTATGCCAAATAAGGCTGTGCTTCTTTCAATAAGTTCATTATTGCTGAGCCTTTATGAACCGTTTATGAATCAACGCGATTTTCTGTGTTTGATGCACACCACGAAATACCAAATCCGCATAGGGCAGTGCTAATTTATTTGATACCATTCAGTTCTAACCCAAGCGCAGACTCAACAACGAATTTAAGGCCGAATCTATGAACAATACAGAGCAACCTAAAAAGAAAATGAAAAACTGGGTGCCTATCGTCTTCTTCGGAGTTCTTAGCACCGTTCCAGTATTCATGTTCCTAGTCGACGTGTACATCAACCAATATATGTAACACACCCTCTATTGTCCCGACTTAAATGAATACAGGTAAACACACCTGTATTCATCCTAGTTAGCACTCCTCACTACATTCAGTCCAGCCGTTCGGTAATCAAATCAGTGCTTCGCTAATGAGGTCCAAGATATCGATAAGCTCGTGATCCGGCAGGTTTAATAAGTTATCCCCCACATACCACTCAATTTTGCATTGATTCGGTAACTCACAGATAGCTGGGTTTCCTATCCATACCTTATGCTTACTAGCAATATTGTCTCTTAAAGCAATCCCATCTTCGTAACTTGCCGGCAAATAAAGATGTAGCATGTTCGCTTGCGGTTGTTGTGGGTTCACTTTGAATTGAGGGTAATCTAACAAGATTTGGTAGATCTGTTTCGTGCGTTCATACAAAGGGGGCATCTGCGCTAGTCGTTGATCAAACTGCATAGCTGCCGATACAACATAAGGTGTACGGTGATACACATTACCGCCTTGTCGTTTCATCCAAGCTGACGCCTTCGCAACAAACGCTTTATCACCCAACAACAGTGAGCCACCAAGTCCATTTAGCCCTTTGTATAGCGAGACATAAGCACTATCAAAGCCCTTTGCGATTTCGCTGTAAGGTTTTTGATAATATGCACCACACTCCCACAAGCGCGCGCCATCCATATGCAGATGAATGGATTGTTCGTTGCAATACTGCTTAATCGCTTCGAGCTCTTCCCACTCTGGTAGCTGACCACCTATCTCTCGCATCGGTAACTCATAAAGCGCTGCTGCGATTTCATCTGGCCACGCTTTCAAGTCATCGACATTCCAAGTGCGAAACACATTGCCCACTGGCAACACATTAAAGCGGTTCTGGAGCTGGTACCCTTGGCGCTCATGACGCAGGATATGACTCGATTCATGCATCGCGACCAACGGGTTTCTTTTCTCTTGGCAGGCGATCTCTAGTGCCGTTGGTTGATTCATAGTGCCAGTGATAACAAATACAGCCGCTTCATATCCAAGCAGCTCTGCAACTTTGGCTTCAAAGCCTTCGATGAACTCACCATCACCGTAAGTATCGTGATGTATGTTGTGCTCTTCACACCATTCAGCCATCTGAGCAAATGTTTGGGCCGGAGTCGGATCTAAGTGACCTGAAAGAAACAAATTACACTGTTGACGCAAGTCCATGCTCATACTTTTTCCTTTATTCATTGTTGTTCTATGTAGAGAGATTGAATTATTTACGTTCGCTACCAACGTTGACATAAAATACGTCTATTCGCTTTTATTATTCGCGAATAATTAGTTTTACTTAGTCATAGTCTACGTGTGCCAGAAATACGCAAACTAACGAGTGTTTTATATAATTAAGCACTCGATAAACCTATGTATCTAAATAGATAAGTATGGGCTAATTCGTTGTTCTTCAATCATTCTTCTATTATTGTATATCTATAATTCCAATAAGCATTATTCGTTAACGGACAAAGAGGGCTTTATGTCGAAAAATCGAGTCTTGGTGCTATTCGCCCACCCTTCTCAGCATCGCTCTGAAGCAAACAAACCCTTATTCGAACAAGCCAAGCGTATTGATGGCGTGACCTGTGTTGATCTCTACGCTGAATATCCAACTTTCAAAATCAACATCGATCGTGAACAGAAACGCCTGTTGGACCATGACATCATCATTTTCCAATTCCCACTTTATTGGTATTCAACTCCGGCAATTCTAAAAGAGTGGCAAGACCTTGTTCTTGAGTATGGTTTTGCCTACGGCACGGATGGCAACGAGTTAGAAGGTAAGAAATTCCTTTGCAGCATTACTGCGGGGGGGAAAGAGGACGCCTACCAAACTGACGGCTACAACCATTTTACCATTCGTGAGCTACTCCACCCTCTTGAACAAACCGCTGCTTTGTGTGGTATGGAGTATTTAGCACCTTATGCGCTATTTGGCTCGCGAACCGCCTTGGAAGAGAACCGAATAACCGGACATGTTGAGCGCTATAAATTTTTGTTGGAGTCGCTAGTCGCGGGCAATATTGACTACAAAAAAGCAAAGAAAGCCGCGAAGTTAAACCACTACCTCGACGAAATCATCAACAAGGACTAAAGAATGACTGGATATTTTTTACAAGCCTTTATCTACTTAGTCGCCGCCGTGATCGCAGTGCCGATAGCTAAGCGTCTTGGCTTAGGCTCAGTACTGGGATATTTAATCGCAGGTGTGGTTATCGGACCTATCATCGGCCTTGTCGGTGAAGAAACCACCACCATTCAACACTTTGCCGAATTCGGCGTGGTGATGATGCTGTTCTTGGTTGGCCTTGAGCTCGAACCTAAGATGCTATGGGCAATGAGAAACCGCTTGATGGGGCTTGGTGGCCTACAAGTAGGAGGTACAGCAGCGATTGTAATGGGCATTGCTCTAGCCTTTGGCCAACCTTGGACTATCGCTCTCACTATCGGCTTAATCTTTGCGTTGTCATCGACCGCGATTGTACTTCAAACATTCAACGAGAAAGGCTTGTCTAAGACTGAAGGCGGTAAGAATGCCTTTTCGGTTCTATTATTCCAAGATATTGCCGTTATTCCGATGCTGGCATTCATTCCTCTGTTGGCGTTGCCAGAATTAATTGAAGCTGCACAAAGCGCGGTCACTTCAGCTTCTGACCACCATGAAGAGTTAAGTCTGGTTGCTGGTCTACCTGGTTGGGCTTATGGACTTGTGATTACCGCATCTATCGCGATTGTGGTTGTTGGCGGGCACTTCTTAAGCCGTCCACTCTTCCGCTTCGTCGCAAGCTCTGGCCTGCGTGAGATCTTCACGGCAACGGCACTGATGCTGGTTATTGGTATTGCTGCACTGATGAGCCTTGTCGGCTTATCGCCTGCACTAGGCACTTTCCTTGCGGGTGTTGTACTGGCGAACAGTGAATTCAGACACGAACTGGAATCGAACATCGACCCGTTCAAAGGACTGCTACTTGGCTTGTTCTTTATTACGGTAGGTGCGGGAATCAACTTCGATGTTCTATTCAATGATTTCATCCTAATCATAGGGCTAACTCTGGGTGTCATGTTACTTAAAGCAGCTGTGCTTTTTACCTTGGCATTGATTTTCAAAATCAAGAACAGCGATCGTTGGCTATTTACACTGAGCTTGGCGCAAGCCGGTGAATTTGGATTCGTACTATTAAGCTTCTCGGCGCAAAACCACGTATTGCCGGCTGACATTGTTCAAACGCTCTCACTAGTGGTTGCTCTTTCAATGTTCCTAACTCCGGGCCTGTTTATTTTGTTTGATAAGGTGATTCTGCCTCGTTACGAGCAAAAATCGAATGACCGTGAAGAAGATACTATCGAAGAGAAAGGCACAGTAATCATTGCGGGTATCGGGCGATTCGGTCAGATCGTTAACCGCTTATTGGTATCGAACGATGTCAAAACGGTTGTTCTAGACCATCAGGCTAACCAAGTCGACGTGTTGCGCTCTATTAATATCAAATCTTACTTTGGTGATGCGACTCGTCACGATCTGTTGCACACTGCGGGTATCGAAGAAGCAGCAATGCTTGTTGTTGCTATCGACAATCAAGATTCAAGCGTGGAGTTGGTCAAGTACGTTAAGCACTCCTACCCTAACGTAAAAATCTTGGCTCGTGCGTTCGACCGTGGTCATAGTTACCGCTTAAGAGAGGCTGGTGCTGATTTCGTGGAATCAGAAACCTACTACTCAGCACTAGAAATGGGCGCACAAGCCCTACGCTCGTTGGGTCATCATCCATTCTTCGTAGAACAGCAGAAATCGACCTATCAACGTGTTGAAAGCCGTAAGTCTGAAAAGCTATTCAAAGCTTGGTCGGAAGCTGAAGACAACCCAAGGTACGACAATAACTATCGACAGATATTTATTCACCTTGAAGAAGCGATGAAAGAAGACATGAAGAAAGACCGATCCGATAAGCATTCTCGCTCAGAGCGTGGTTGGACACCGCCTCCAAAAGGTTATGCAGACGGTTTTGAGGAAGAGGAATCATAGACTTCGATTCTCAATCCCAATTAAAAGCGGCTATTTAGCCGCTTTTTCTTTATCTATGGCCCCTAAATACCGCAAACAAGTGCCATTTATTGATACCTAAGCGGATAATAATCGCAATTAATGTGATCAGGTTATAATTTTTAATCTCATCCCTCTCTTCAAAAACGAATTCACTTTTTACATTTTTGAAACATACCCACCCTGCATAAACCCCAGTAAAAATGCGGCTTAATATGCACTTCCTTTAACTATACTGAACTCAGCTAAAATTCCAACAACCAGTTTCAGGGCGTTGAACACCATTGCATATATCAAAGCCGACCTTACTAACCTTTACAAAAACATTCACACAGCAAATATCTGAAGCGTCTAATTCACAAACCAAAGCCAATCTAGTTAACACAAATGTTTCAAAGGATGTCTATCGTTACAATTTGTAACGAATTGAAGTTGTCGGTATAGTCCTGCCATCAAAAAAGTGAGACCTATGCGCTCACCTTAAAGGAGATATAATAATGATCACTAATGATGCCGTAATTATGGGCATGTTAGCTGTTATTCTTGGCGGTGTATTTATCACGGAAAGTAGCCAAAACAGCGCACTGAAAAAATTCTATTCATTCATTCCAGGCCTATTGCTCTGCTACTTTGTTCCTTCATTGTTGAACAGCTTTGGTATCATCGATGCGTCAAACTCAAAACTTTACTTTGTAGCAAGCCGCTACCTACTACCAGGCGCACTGGTTCTACTGATCATTTCAGCAGACCTTCGTAAGATCTTTGGTCTTGGCTCAAAAGCCGTCATCATGTTCCTAACCGGTACCGCTGGTATTATCATTGGTGGTCCTCTGGCGATTCTAATTATCGACCAAGTAAACCCTGATCTTGTCTCTGGTGACGTATGGCGCGGCCTAACGACAGTAGCTGGCTCTTGGATCGGTGGTGGTGCAAACCAAGCTGCGATGAAAGAAGTATTCGAGGTAAATGACAAACTGTTCTCAGCAATGATTACGGTTGACGTTATCTGTGCAAACATCTGGATGGCAGTACTACTGATCATGGCTGGCCGTCAGAAGAAAATTGACGCATGGCTAAAAGCAGACACTTCTTCAATCGAAGAACTGAAAGAGACAGTATCTAAATACCAAGAAGAAAACGCTCGCCCGACAACAACAACCGATCTCATGAAGATCGCTGCGATTGCTTTTGGTCTAACAGGCCTTGCTCACTTCTTCAGTGACTTAATCGCACCATGGATCTCAACGAATGCTCCAGAACTAGCAAAATACAGCCTAACATCTGGCTTCTTCTGGCTAATCGTTATGGTTACAACGTTCGCGTTGATCGCTTCGTGCTTCAAATCGACACGTAGCCTAGAGCACAGTGGCGCATCGAAGATTGGTTCAGCGTTCATCTATATCCTAGTTGCTACCATCGGTATGCAAATGGATATTACCGCTATCTTTGACAACCCAGGTTACTTCTTCATTGGTATCACATGGCTAACTATCCATGCTCTACTCATGATTGCGATGGCTAAAATCATTCGTGCACCGCTGTTCTTCATGGCAGTAGGTAGCCAAGCTAACGTTGGTGGCGCGGCATCAGCTCCAGTGGTTGCAGCAGCATTCCACCCTGCATTAGCTCCAGTAGGTATCTTGATGGCGGTACTAGGTTACGCATTAGGTACATACGGCGCTTACATCTGTGGCCTAATCATGCAGGCTGCTGCGGGTTAATTGAGCTCACCTTAGCTCAAGCTATCCATTAAACATCAAAGTCCGATATTGGTACGCCAATATCGGACTTTTTTATGTCTACAGGTTAGTCATGATGTAGTGAAAACAAGGAATTAAGATCATCTGTAGCCCCAAGAATGCCAGCAGATACTGAAGAGTTTCATTTTTGGACTTCTCAATCTTTTTGTTCACATACGACTGAGATACCGGGTCGATTTCATTAATTGAATCTTTAAATGCTTTGGCAAGTAACACCGCCCTCTTCTCTGGAACGCCTGCCTTAATCAATGTGTTGGATAATTTTCTAACGTCTACTCGTACCATTTTAAACACCAATAATTAGATTAAGTGCTTGAAATCTATCATAGAGAATAGATCGTATCTCACTTCAAAATGAATCGTGTGTTTTAAGTTTATTCTTAGTTTCAAACCGCTTTCGGTTTTGTTTTCATTAGCTTTTCTGTAGGAAGATTTAGACTTAATTCCATCCTGTTGATACTAAAACAAACCATCGTTCAGGCTAGCTAAACACCTGTTAGAAAATCATTGATTTATACGAACACATCTATCCAGTTATATTGCTTATCAAAGTGATTAACAAGGTGATGACGATGGGCGAACTCGATAGATACTGCGAACAAATCAACCTAGAACTGACAGAGCAAGATGTTGCTCGCCTTGGTTGGAACAAGCCTATGTTTAGCAAGTGGATTCCTACACTCTCAGCTATGTCTTTGTTGGCTTTGTGGCTAACTTATTGGTTTTATTGAAAAGGCCAAACGACGACCGTCCAGCCTCTATCTCTTAAACCCTACTAATCGAACAAAGATGCTAGCTTGTTTTCAACGACTGGGCTGACGTTAAAGCTCAACATGAAGTCCGGGCGAGTCTTTTCATCTTTCTCGATATAGTAATTAGCTTCAATACCAAACTTCCAAGGACGACCGTTGAACACCGTTGTTTTACTTACGCTAATATTCAACGGAATTTCAGCCTGCTCTTTGTTCCAGTCATAGGAAAGTGTCGGCGCTGAGCCTACCGTCCATCCTCCCTCCAACAACTCTACCCAAAACAACTGCGTAGATGTCTTGTTGATGCGTGTATCAGAGTGATCCGCGCCATTGCCAGATACACCATAAAGGTGGCTTGGGAACACACCTACCACGCGATCGGCGCTTACTTTGCCGTACATAAACTCAGGACCAACAGCAAACTGATCCGCCGTGAGTTCACTACTTCCGGTTGGTAACGAAGCAAACACACCAAAAGCGGCAATGGTCCCGCCTTCCATTTTGGGCGCATAAGCTAGGTCAAAGGAAATATCACTCACTCCCGACTGATCCATATGTTGGGAACTTATCGGCGTATTCACATTGAAATCATTCTGAACATAAGAGATAGCCGGGCGGAAAATGATTTTGTCGCCGTTCTCCATAGGGAATGGTAGCGTCGGCTGAAGAACCGTAGCAAAACTGTCCCCTCCTCCGTCGTATCCGCCAGAGTATTGAAGTTTTAAGTTCAGGCTCGCGTAAGCCGTGTTCGGGTTTGCAAGTTCCTTTGCTGCCTGCTCTGCTGTTTGATTACTTTCTTCATTAGCAATCACGACAGTAGACGTTAATAATAATCCACTCATTATTACAGCAAGTGATTTACAAGCCATTAAGCCCTCTCTAAATATAAACGCTGTGTATTTACGCGTATTTTAAAGACTGCCGATATTCAAAATAGCCATTAGGCGACATGGGAATTTGTTCGCCCTCAAAAAACAAAAATGCCCCAAATTTCTTTGGGGCATTTTCATTGTGGAACTAGCTAAAGGTCTCACCCTATTGGCTTATTCCCAATCTAGGATTACTTTACCAGACATACCAGAGCGCATCATGTCGAAGCCTGCTTGGAAGTCGTCTACTTTGTAGTGGTGAGTAATGATTGGAGATAGATCTAGGCCAGACTGGATTAGTGAAGCCATTATATACAATTGCAAATTAAATCATTTAAGAACAAAATCTTACAAAAAAACAAAATTGACAATGGCGACAAAATGGCGACATCTTTTGACCTCTAAGAGGCGTTGTTGCTTAAATCAGTTAAACCTTTTCCAAGAACTGCGATCTGATCCTTTGTGATGATTAGAACAGTGGTAACATGGGCAAAGCGAAAAAGAAGATTACTAACTGGGCGGAGTACAATAAGGCTCTATGTAAACGTGGTTCGGTTACGTTCTGGATAGATGACTCAGCCATAGATGCATGGAAATGGCTTTATTGCGTACTTCGATGGAACTAAATTAGGAAGTTACGATCTGAGCGGCTACATCAGTTAATCATCTTAGCCTTATGCCGAAACCTCGTTACAAAACAAATAACTAGAAACAGTACAACAAAGCCCTAATCAATCGTGGTTCACTCACTTTCTGGATTGATGAAGAAGCTGTAAGCGAATGGAAGTAAAGCAAACAGAATAATCGCGGTAGGCCTCGTCAATTCAGCGACCTAGCCATTACTACCGCACCGATGGTAAAACGCGTTTTCTCTATGCTATTGAGAGCGCTGCAAGGTTTTCTAGACTCTGTATTTAAGCTGGCTAACATACCGCTTGTTTGTCCGCATTACACCTGTATAAGCCGTCGAGCGAAGGAAGTTGAGGTTTCATTTAAAACCAAAACCAGAGGCGTGATACAGCATCTGGCCATCGATGCCACTGGTCTCAAGGTGAATGGAGAAGGCGAATGGAAGGTCAAAAAGCATGGTACTGATGGGAAGCGCAGAGTCTGGCGTAAGCTACATTTAGCAGTCGATACCAGCACCCACGAAATAATCGCAGCAGAGCTGAGTTTATCTAACGTTACCGATGCCGAAGTGCTTCCCAACCTACTTAAGCAGACACGTCGTAAAATCATTGAGATATCAGGTGATGGTGCTTATGACACAAGACATTGCCATGATGCTGAATATATAAAGCGAGCAGCTCCAACAAGAAGTGGAAAAAGCGGTATGGTTATCATAAGCGCTCGCTCTCAGAAACAGCAATGTATCGGGTAAAACCATTGTTAGGTGGGAGACTAAGCCTAAGAAATTACAACGCTCAGGTTGGCGAGACTTAGGCAATGATCAAAGCGTTGAACAAGTTTACAGGGCTTGGTATTCCTGAAATTCATTGTATTGATTGAGTATCAATCAACATGGGCAGCCATGTCGTCTTACTTAATTAAACAACAAAGCCACTACAAGTCTGAATTTTTTGCCAATAGTATTAATCCAACTTTTAGCAAATAGTCCGTCACCCCAGTCAATTAACACTCTGTAACGGACTTAAATAATACTTATATTGCCTTATCCAGTAAGCCTAAGTTTTCGCTCGGACAGTCGGAATAGATTGAGTCCTGCTCATACTGTTGTCTGTTGGAAAGTACAAGTGTAGTTAGATTCGTTTTCATATCATCAACATCACCATTAGTAAGAAAACATCCATCCTTTATGTGGGTAATACTTTCAGTTTCCATTCCATAGTCAGATACTACATAACCATAAACATTGATATACTTACCGATCATGCCTACTAGCTCCTCTATATCGAAGCATGAGCCTTCAACTAATGTCAGCACAATACCTTGTTTAATCATATTTGCAATCTGTCGTACCTTGTCAATAATTTCCATTGACCTATAGCCACTACCAGAAAGGTAGACGATATTTTTTTTACAAGAGTCCTTATAAAGTGATGCAAGTATTTTTAACCCTACAGGGGTAGCAGAGAAAAAAGATACTTGATATAGGTTAGTATCAATACCAGCGTCTAAGTCGTAGATTAAAGGCGAACCATCACATAATACTACAGCTCGTTTCTTACTATCATCATTTGAAAAGTTCCTTAGAATATTACTTGCACATATAATATTTTCATTGAAATCTTTGCCATTATATTTAAAGGTTTCAATATACTTGTTATCCAAGCCTATCTCGGATAAAAAACTAACGAAGCGATCATAGGCAATTATAACATCAGACTTCTCTATCTCACTATGTGCCTCTTGTGTAATACCAAATTTAGGTGTAATCCCAACAAAAGATAGTTTTTTTATCTTACCAAAGTGTGCATTGTCACGTTTAAGTCCTTTGTATGATTCTGATTGGTATCGAATACTACTGTATGGTATCCATACTGTAATAGGCTCATGTAAAGGTAAACTGTCGAAATTGATTACGTAGTATTCTTTCATCTCATCACAATCTATATAATTGTATGATATAAAAGTTACTTCTCTAAATGTTCTTTGAATTAGCTTCATGCTAAAAGAATCATTTATTATAGCGAAGCCACAAAATATCGGAGATAAGTGCTTCCCATTATAATCTAGGCCTAGCCGATAGTTTTCCTTGATTGAATCAAGGGACTTGAAGATGCCATCTAACTTATTCATAACTTCTTTTCAACTATTTTATATAATATTTATTGTTTTTGTTTCTATGCAGACACTTAGGTCAACGAGTACGAATGTTTTCAGCCAATAAGGATGTCTGGGCAGCTTTTTATCGATTGGAAGTGATAGACATACTTTGTTAGATACTATATCGCTTTTCACAAAATGATTTTTCACTCCAAACCTACCAACATCAGACAATAGAACTACAACTAAACTATTTTCTTTTAAGTTAGATATTTTTGCGGTTAACTCTTCTCTATTAACTGAAAGATTTGTTGAAAAACTGGAGCGTTCATTTGAACTTTCTTTCTGTAATGAGCAATTACCACAATAAGAAAAAACTCTATTATTTTCGTAAACCAATTTATTTATAGAGGATGAACATTCATTACAAACGTCATCAAAGCCATGAGTCAATTTAAAAGAATGAAACATATTCTCATTTATTGAAACAACACCTTTTGAAGATTTCCGAATTAATTTATCAACCATTTCGTTCTGAATTTTTCTCACGCGTTTTTCAAACAAAGATTGTATATTGAATAATGTAGATTCGAGATCATCTCTTATACATCTTAGCGCTTGCTTCTTGAGATTTTTTATCTCATCAATGTAGCGACTCATTTCGTATACATCATTTTTCATAGTGCTGATACTAACACCTGTCACTGATTTCGTTTCAACGAGACTTTGTAGCCCTCTAGATACTCTCTCTTCAAGTTTTTCAAGCTTCACCAGAATATCCTCATTCTTGATTAAGTGCTCGACCAACTTTGGTGGATTAGAAATTCGAGTAAGAGGATCACCTACTATAAGCATTGACCTTTGCTCATAAGAACGGAGAGAAGACTCAGTATCATCCAGTGCTTTGTATATCGGGCTTCCATTAATAAAACTGTTTACGAAAATTAGAGTTTGATATTCTGTACTATTATGGACTACTGGTGAGCCTATAAATGCCCTACATTCTGTATTGCGCGCAAAATCTATTGCTTTATTAAAACCTGTCCCATGAGAGTTTATAGAGTTACATGTGTTTAAAAATAGCACCTCACTGTTTATACTAGAACTATTTAATACAGTTCGAGGTGCGTAATAACACTGGCTAGAATTTTCACAACTTAATGTAAGTTCCTCATTAGAGTCAAAACACGGTGATTTAGAACATAAAACAACATTAGGAAGGTATGTAGCATCAACTCTTCCATGTGATGTAATAGCTATGAGGTTATATTTTCTTTTAAATAGTTCTAATGTTTCCATCTCCGATAGCTTTTTCTCTTCGGAAACATACTTAAAATTTTCTGAAGTAACTTTTCGGTTTGAAAGCCTATCTATAACAAGATTACCTTCATCAGAATAATAACTTGGTTCTGATATAATAAACTTAGAACAATTTTCTATAAATTTATATCCAATCGACTTATCAAGTTTTCTACTCAATTGTAAAATATCATATGCAGTGCACTGCCCTTCTTCTGCTATTATATACAGAGTATCAAATATCAGGTCTATAGACTCTAACTCTTTAATTGATTTATAATGGAAAATTTTTCTATCAATCATATCCTCTACGACTGTACTTCTGGTCAGATTTACCACTAAACAGTTTAAAGTGCTATGACAATTCATTGAAACACCCAATAGCATTTTCTAGTTTACTTCTATAAAGATTACTGTTCTCTGAACAATCATTTTTATAAAACAATGTTAGCATCAAATATACATCTATAAGATATATATATATTCTACCTAATTCGTTTTTATTAGGTTTCCTAGTTAGATACTTATCTATTATTGATAGGTTTTCCTCAAAAGATATCAATCGCGCGATATCCATAAGTGGGTCTCCGACTAACGAATTGCACCAGTCTATTACACCAACAATCCTAGAGTTCTTACATAAAATATTTTCGTTTCTAAAATCGAGATGAAGTAAACTATCACCTGCACATCTAGAATTTAGGCAAGACAAAAGCTCTCGATAAATTTTAGCTATAGGATCTAAAGATGGACTATAAATTTTTGATGCTCTGTCCATAAGTCGGTTTATAATATATTCGTCGAATGTTGTTGTTGAACCTCTCGAGATCGATGCTACAACGCCACTAACCGGCAGAGCGTGTAACTTTTTTAAATAGCAAATTTTTTCATCTATACTGCACGTCGAGCCATCGCTTTCTATGTATTCCATTTCCAACATGAGTTTTCCTAGATTAGTTACTAATCTAGGTTGACTCGGCGCGAGTAATGCTTTGCCCTCAAGAAAGTTCAAAATGTCATACTCTTGATTGTAGAGGTCTATATCCATTACAAAGTCATCATTGCCATCGTTAACTTGTGCTGTTTTATGAACCTTGACAATCGTATTTTTTTCTTTGGAAAAGAATACATCAGCTTCGTAACCAGAAGACAAATACCTATAATCTTCATAAAGTAATTCCATCATACCGTAACCTCACTATTAATTAGATGAGATACATCACCAACTTTCTTAATTGTAAAAAAAACATCATCGAAATCATCATCATCGTACGTATTGTGTATGATAATCTCCGTTATGGAAGCATTTGGTATCTCAGTAACACAGTTCACATTACAGCAACTACTTTTCCCATTAATAAAGTTAAGTAGCATGTTAATCCAAGAAAAATGACCAAAAATTGCGATCGTTTTTCCAAAGTTACTGTAGTCACTTGATATATGTTTCAAAAACGCTTCACACCTTCCCTGAACATCTTTTGGTGACTCTCCTTTTTTGGGTCTCTCTTCTGCTTTAATAATTCTACGTAATATATTTTTTTCTAATGTATCTTTACTAAGTATCCGCCAGTCCTTAAAGGTATGAGCCTCATTTAATAGACAGTCAATTTTCACTTTCAGACCAAGGTTTTTTATTAGCGGTAAGGCCGTATTTTGAGTCCGAGATAGCTCCGAACAAATCACATCATCTACCTTATATTGTTTCATGATATGCTGACATACTTCTACAGATTGATTATCTCCAATATCTGTAAGTGAGGAATCGGAAGCAATCTCTTTGCCATAGTGTTCAGCATTTCCATGTCTAACAAAAACAACTCTAATCGAAGATTTTGGTAGTTTATTGTGACCAATAACTAAGTCAGTCCTAGCCATTATTATATTCCCTTTATTTTTTGTCTGTTTATAATGTATTGTTTTAACTGAGCCTTTATTTTTCTGTTAGTAGTTGAAAAATCTAGGTTCACGGTATGTGCCTTGAAACCAAATTTTTTTTTGAATTGGCTTATTCCTCGCCCAAAATCTAGTACACCAACTTTTCTTGAAACCGATTCTTTGATCAAATGATCGTATAGCACATACGATGTCTTGCTCGTTTTCAATGTGTCCTGTTCAAAAGCTGCAAGCCATAAACAAATATAGTTTTCATTTTCTAGAGTGATGCCTATACCAACCAAATCACCTTCATTATCTGTACAGCATACCTTTTTAAATTTTTTACTTGATAAGATGTACTTCAATAGATTATCTGGAAGCATTTGTTCAGGCATACCTTTGCGACTCAAGTTTAGTTTAAGAAGCTGGACTATTTTTTTATCATATGCTGGTTTATAACTCGATATGCGTACATAACTTTCCTTTACTGCTTTTTTTATATCATATCTTTGTTTTTTGTTGACGAAAGCATAATTAGCGTCAGGGTTTATCAAGATTGCTGTTTCATAAAAAGGAAGACCTCTTTCAGGCTCCAATGTTAAGTTTACAAAGATACGATCACTGTTACGTTCATCAGTCAGTTTTAATGTGGGTCCTGACCATAATAGAAATGGTGTGTTAACCAATAATTTGTCAGCAAACTCAAAACCTTTAAATGCATACTCCGTATAGGGGCATCCATTTATCTTATAAAAGCCACTATTTTGTTTTTCACTCATTCTGTAGAAAGACATTATGTCCGACACAACATTCTCATCCATAAATGGATGATTATTCGGTAACCTCACCTCTTTCTTCCTTATAATTTTTATAAAATATGATGCCAACTACCATTTCAAAAATAAAAAGCAGAGTATAGATATCAAAAGTATCGAACGTGGTGTATTTGAGTATCATTCCACTAAATACCGCACCGGATGAGAAAGCGATGGTCTCATACATTCTGAATTTGGCATTGAGAACATTAAGGTCCTCAATTTTGCAGAGCTTTTGCTTTATATAGGATTCATTTACCATCCACCTCACAAAACCTACCCCCGCCAGTAACTGTGCGAATCCCAGCATTACATACAGTTCTGAGACCGACGTTATCAATGTGCCCATAAATATCAGACATATTGAAATGAACATATCAAGCTTGGGAGTAAAAGTTAGATACTTAGAAAGAACAAAGTGATTGAGAATTACACCTAAGGAGAAGAATACCATTAAGAAGCCGAAGTCAATTTTGCTGAACTTTAAACCACTTAATATATGTATCACATAAACTGAGGTGAACGCTCCGGTAAACATACTAATAGTGCAGCAGTACGTCAGGAGTGACTTGGCCTTAGAAGGCATCTTAAATCCTGCTGTTGTTTCATTGCTAGTTAGAGAACTTGTTTTCGATGTTTCTATTGAATCCAAGGTTCTTCTAACTGGTGATGAGAATAGAAATGAAACAACTACTAAGGCAAGAATAAGACCACTTAAGGTATTATCACTTGCAATCGTTAAGATTAAAGCGGCTAAAGGTGGTCCAATGAAATCATTGCTAAGCGTCGTGGATACTTGAAGTTTCGAGTATCCTTGCCTTATTTCTTCTTCGGACTTACACACTACCTTTGGTAGTGTACTAAATGTCGAATCGTAAATCAGTTCCATAAAGCTAAATAGAAAAACGATAGCACCGAAGACAAAGACGTTTACCATATCCATGAGAGATAAAAATAGCAAAGCAAATAATACGAGAATCCTACAAATAGAGCTAGTATATAAGCTATCGCTTAAGTTATTTGTTAGATGTTCAATTTTGTATCCACATACTATAATCGATACCGGCCTCACTATTGACAAAAGTGTTATAATTAAGGGGTCACTTGTGAGCATATAGGAAATTAAAGGAATGGCGCCCATAAAAAGGCCATCACCTAAATTGCTCAGCACAACTGGCGTTAATAATTTATTATTCATTTTTATTATCCATATAAATAGAAAAAGAAGCTTACTATTTACACTATCAATGCGCAATTAAACACACTAGCTTAAAGTTCTGTTTTTAATGAAAATTTTTCTGATTTATAAAATTACTCACTAATGTTGAGTATAAAACAATCAAATCGCCAAAATTAATACAACACTCAATAAAAATTCAAGCAGAGTTAGAATAGTCTACGTCTAACGACCACATAATAATTTTTAAGTTAGTTGCTACGTGTAGAGTTACAGTACTCCAGATACTTCTTTCAAGTAGGCGTTTAGAATCATAGTAATCATATTATTAACTAAACTATCAGTATTTTGGGGGGGATTTCTTTTTGTTATATTCATTCTAAATATGCCGCATTGGGGTCTATATTTATAAAAAACCTTGAAAATTATTGTCGTACAATTTGGTTCTTTGCTAATTGGGCTGCTATCGCAAAATATACAAAGATTCTCGATAGATACTTGGCCGTAATACACTAAACGTAACGCATCGTTTACCACGTCGCATCGAGCCGAAAACCACAACTCTCTCACAAATATTCTTGATATCACCCGATCTCATCCGCTTCTGCATATCGAAGCAAACTCACCGACTTCTCACCCCTGCGACCAGAGTGGTTCTTGAGTATGTATTCCGTACTCACAAACGCTTGAACCTAGCCGTTCGCAAGCAAGTACGTCCGTACTCTGATTTGCCAGATAAGGGAACACTGTCCCGTCCTGAAACGTGTATACACATTGAGGTCTAATGACGACCATACCAAATAAACACTACGTTAAGCGCATTCAGCGTAATTACACACTAGGCTTTAAATTGCAGGTTGTAGACGCCATCGAAAAAGGCAACATGACCTATGAACAAGCCCAACCAATTTACGGCATACAAGGCCGTTCAACCGTTCTTACTTGGTAAAAAACATGGAAAAATGGATTAGACTACCAATCCAAGGAAGAGCATGATGCCTAAATCACCGAGAGCGAATGAAACGCCCGCCCAAAAAATAAAACGACTTGAACAAGAACTCAAAGACGAACGTCTTAGATGTCTTATTCTCAACAGGAGCTGTTAATATTTTTGACGCTGAACAGGCTTTGTTGAGTAATTCAATGGAACTAAATCAAGAACCTACGATCTGAGCAGCTACATTCACTCCCTCTCCTAGCCCTATGCCTAAAACTCGTTTCACCATGAGCGCTGTCGTGATAGCTAAATCACTGAACCGACGCGGCTTGCCGCGCTTATTCTGTTTGCTTTGCGCCCAACCTCTGATCGCTTCTTCATCAATCCAAAACGTCAACGTCAGAGAGCCACGGTTAGTGATATGGCTTCCAGTTGGTTGTTTTGTAACAAGGTTTAGACATAGAACTTGGAAAAAGAAACAAAACACAATTTAAATCAGAATCTTAAACGAGAGTTTATGTATAAAAAAACAGTAAAACAGCGTTATTTATACCCATAAATAACGCTGTTTTACAATGAATGCCGCCATTTTTGCCGCCGCTTTTACATAACCCTGTTCAACAACGAATTATGATTTCGGCTTAACGCCATCACATCATCTATCAACTTCTCGATTTGCTTTTGCTGCATTTGCATTCGGCCTTGGAAGCTTTGGTATTCACTTCTATCCACTAATGCTAAACCACTATCTCTAGCTTGTTGCTTGAGTAATTGTAGTTCTGGGGTTTGACTACGCAATTCATTTTCTAAGTCTTGTTTAAGGACTCTTTTTGCCAATGCGTGTTCAAAGCCACGCTCTTGTGACCAAGCATTTGTATTGAATACAGAATTGTAGTGCACATGTACAGTTTGCGCTGTTACGTTTTTCGCCTTAGCCAGTTCAAAGATTAAGTCGTTTAAGGATAGGTCTTGCGGAACGATTGAAGTTGGAAGTGCAGGAGCTGTGGGCATACACGAATGACATTTAGATGGAATTTTGGGCTAATCCACATTGCGTATGAGTAGACCAATTCTTTGCATACCCAAGTCCCCGCATTACTACCGCCACGTTTGGTGTTTACAGCAAAGTGCTAATTAGCACTTTGTTCAATTTCATTAATCAACTCTTGAGTTTGATGGTTGCGAAGAAACTGAACTGGCTTGTGTTTTGAATGTCCACCACTTGCTTTATGCAGATCATTTAACGAATACAAATTATCGAGTGTGTGGATGTCTTTAGAAAGAATAGTTAGATTGGTCATAGTGACCTCCGAAAGAGAAATTAGACTCCTTCACCACTCAGAGGGTCCAATCAATGGGTGGTGAACTGAACAAGGTTGGACCTACCGCTCTCTCGGAACACGGCCAGCATAAAGCTGCCTCGCCCAGCCCACCATAATATTGCTAGAACAATCCCTGAACGAATTGCCTATATTTGGATACGATGAATCCACACATAAAAAAACCAGCAATATGCTGGCACTTATGTGCCGAGAAATTCAAACGGGGGTCCAATCCCGACGCTGGATTTTGCCAGTGCCGTAGCAGATTAACGATGTGGGAGATCGGTGCCAAACGTTTAATAGCATAGTATATCGTATAGGGCACAGTTCTTACAATCAGCTTGCCTATCCCATGAACGTAGACAGGATCGAGACAAAACAATTCCAGGAAAGACACGCCGTTCCAGAGTCACACTAAATTATTAATTAATTTAGATTCGTTTTATTTGTAACTATTGTAGTTTGGCCACTCAAACAAATACGAATGAGAGACATTATCATGGTAAAGTTAAAGAAAATCATAGTTTCTTCGTTTTTCCTCTCCCCAATACATTGTTATTCCATAGAAATTAGAGGGGAAGCTTTACAATCGAATGACTCTTACGAAAATAAGATTAGTAATAAAAAATCGTTAGAGTTAGTAGCCTCCGGCTGTACTGGGGCCCCCTCTTGGATTGATTACCCTTCCTTACCTCAAGAGCCTACAGAAACTAGTAAATCCGATACTAATTGCAGTTTTATGCAGTTTGCATGGCAATCTTTTGCTTAT